>JAGALE010000452.1 GCA_017625335.1 Lachnospiraceae bacterium | reverse complement strand
ACATATTCCAAGCTGTTACTGTTTGGCACCATACTCATTATATTTCCTGACAGCTTGCCTTCATATTTTACACTTCCATTAGTTCTATAAATCAGGCAATCATTACCACCTGTTATTATAATCTCTTTATTAGCTGCATATATATTATTGTAATCAAAATCAATGTAGCTATCAAACTCAAGATTTCCATTAAGATTATATACCTTAATTACATACTTATGCTCTTCCTTGCCATTATAATTTTGGATTACTCCTATATATTTTTTGTTATAAAAAACACTTCTTATGTCATCCTTAAGTTCTATAGTAGCCCTATCTGTAGGCTTTTCCTTCATAGCGTACACAGTTATAGTACGGGTACCAAATGCTACTACAGTATTATTGTCCACAAACTCAACCTTTGGAATAACTTCTTTGTGAAATGTATATCCTCCCACCATTCGGTCAGCATTACTATTTTGTCCCACATCGCCAAAATTGTAAGCCGCAAGACTATTTTCCGCCACTGAATTATCAATATTCAAATAGCTTGTAAATAGCTTTTCACCATCATCAGATATACTTATATCAAGTGGATATCCACTCTTATCTATGGTTGTTTGGATTTCATATACTATTTCACCTTTTTTGTTATAAAGGTTAATGTAGTTTGTCTCTTCGCTTTCTAATACAACAGCAAATGCGCCCTGATTAGCTACATCTACATCGCAAATCGTGTAAGGCATAGTAAGATTGCTAACAGGTCCCTCATCGTTAAATACACCAACTACATTGCCACTTAAATCTGCTATGGCTACATATTTGCCGCTCACAACAGCCACCGGTTGTTTCATATCAACTCCTGCAGACCACACTGTATTTGCATTGGCATCTATGTAAGATACTCCATCAGGAGTGTACTTTAAAAGTCCATCGCAAAATTCGATATAATTTGCTGTATTCTCATAATCTGTTACAACACTCTCAACTACCTTGTATCCCTTGTACTGCTTGTTAAGTAAAAACCAAACAAAGCCAGCAGCAACAGCAAGAATTATTATCAACAAGAAATATCCTGCCTTTTGTTGTCTCCTTGTCATCTGATCTCTTCTATCATTAGACTTCTTGGTTTCTTCTGAGGTTTCCATATATATTACATTGTCTTCTGTTTTTGTTCTTGGAATTTCTCTTTTCATTGTTTTCTCCGATATAAATTAATACAACAATTTAGTATATCATAATTTTATACTTTATCCAAGTAAATTAGTTTATCTCTGGAATTATAAGAATTTGGTCGAGATAAATTTTATCATTTATTGACATATTGTTTGCAACAGCTATATTCTCCGCATATTGAACATCTCCATAATAATATAATGCAATTGTTCCCAGGGAATCACCCTCCTGAACTATATAGTATGATTTATCTTGGCTAATTGTTGATATTGCTTGTTCTGTAGATACATTTTCCGTAGCCGGTTCCTCTATTTCTTCTACAACAGATACTTCTGTTGTGGGCTCTGATACCATCTCAGTAGTCATCTCAGATGAGCTCATTACATCCGATGCTGTTCCAACTATACTATCTGTCACGGTTGTTTCAGTGTTTGCCATTTCATCCTGTGTCACATCATCAGTTGTTGTCTTGGGATTGTTCATAACTGCAGCCACCTCCTCTGTAGCTTCGGCAGTCAACTCTAATCTATTAATAGTAACCTCCATATCCTTAACCTTATCATAATTACTTATAACCGTAATGCCCATCGCAAGCATGGCGAGTACTACAAACGAGCTAGCCACATAAAGAAGATTAACTCCCTCCGACTTTTGCGCAGAAGCCTTACCATTCTTATCACGGTAAGCTTTTATTATTTCTTCGTCCTTGCGCCTAATTTCATTATTCTCGGTGTCTGTCATATCACCACGTTGATGAATAATATAAGCCTGCATGGCTTCATTTTTAGAATAATATATATAGTAACCCTTTTGTCTTACAAGCTGTCCTTTTTGATACATATAAAATGCTTCATCATTTTCCAAGGAATCAGTAACCAAAAGCACCTTATCATTGCCAGGAAAATTATCGACATGAACCTTTTCTATCTTGTCATTAATAGCTGTTGAAAAACCCATTCTGGACAAAAACCAGCCCACTACAGTAAGGTCGGGAAAATATTCTTTTACCTGCTCATATATTTCACTCCACGCTTCCTCAGTAAATTCCGTTTCGTCCATATCAAATTCTATGTTTTGGGCATCCACGGCTCCGCTGATAAATATAACATCTCCTATATCTGACTTTTTCGTTTCACCAAGCAGTATTGCACCTCTTGCACATGTACTTCCCGGCCTGGCAATATAATTTAAATATGTAACAACATAATCTTCTATATATATTCTTTTGTTTCCTGAAGGCGAGCCTATCTGTCTTATGTTTTTGGGTAGCTTTAGTCCAATACTAACTGCATTTTCTTCTGTTACATTTTCTTCTGCTTCCTTGCTCTTATCATAGATTACCTCTATCATCTCTTTCTCCACCTTTCACTTTTTATACAACCATTCCACTCATAATGCGGAATTCACTTTTGTAGAACCTGTTCTTTGGTTAGTGAAAGAATAACATTTAGCTTGTACACGAATGGTCTAATTCTGTCGCACAATTCTTATAATCAGTCGCAATTAATATGCTTTTTATTCATTCTTCGACTTAGACTACTGAATTATTTCAATTTAATAATCTTAGAGTTGTGTATTTTTATTACAACTTGTTAATACTTACTGCATAAATTATATGTATAAGTGAAAATAGGAGTATTCAATGATTAATGTATTATCCAGAAAGTGTCACACAGAATATTTTGATATTATAGATAACTTATCTCAGGTAGCCCTTGGCAAAAAAATAGTAAATCACCTTTTGGATGCCGGAATCGAAAACCTCACACCCATCATTCTTTGTATAGGTACAGATAGAGCTACTGGCGATTGCTTAGGTCCGTTGGTGGGAACAGAGCTTAAAAATTATCATCCTCGATATACGGTTGTTGGTGATTTAGAATCCCCTGTTCATGCATTAAATCTAAGAACTACCTTGGATGAAATTTATAGAAGCGTTGAAAACCCATTTGTAATCGCCATAGATGCATCCTTAGGCAATATTAAACATATTGGCAGAATCACCTTAAGCAACTGTCCAATTGCGCCAGGAAAAGGAGTTAACAAAAAGCTCCCTCCTGTGGGGGATATATCGATAACCGGAATAGTAAGCCAGGCTGGACAAAGCCCAAGTATTTTACAAAGCACTAGGCTTTACGTTGTTATGCAGCTTGCAAGATGCATATCTGATGCACTAAAGTACACCATAGATTATCTAGAGATATAAGTAATTGAGTAACCGAAGCATGTTCAGTGATGGATATTCTCCAAATAGATTCTCATGCAAGCATAAATCCACTCGTCTCATACCGCCACAAAAAAAGCGCTAGCATTAACTAGCGCTTATTCATATATTCTTCAAGTCTTTCTTTATCCACCTTAATTCGATTATCCATAGTCTTCATAATATCCATAATTTGAAGTCTTCTGTATATACCGTTGTTACTAAGGTCATATATCTGGTTAGATGCAAAGGTAAGAACAATAGGTCTTAATATATTCTGAGGATTTTCAGATATAACAAGTCCCTTCTCCTTATTAGTAAGCTCAACACAAACACCAGGAGTAAGTATCTTAATACTCTTAACCAACGCCCCAACTATCTCTTCATCAAACTCATCCTTATTAAGAAGGAGATATTTTACTGCGGCAATCTCTGAAATAGCCGCTTCCTTAAGTTTCATAGCTGTCATAGAATCGAAAAGGTTTGCAACCTTAAGAATCTTGGATGCTTTCAAAATCTTACCTGTATCTTCTCTATTATCGCCATATTCCATCTTATGAATCTGGGCTACAATTCTTCTTACCCCGCTGTCAATTCCCATCTCAGGTCTTATAAGTCCCAATCCATCACTTTGGAATTTTCTAACGATAATCAAATCATTAGTATCATAATCGTCATACTTATCTTTAACCTTATTAGGAAGTAAAAGCTTTCCTATGTCATGAAGCAATGCAGCAGTAACAAGCTCCTCCTGTTCAGTAGGAGTGAAATGCATATGTATAGACATAAGTGCACAGAGAATTGCTGTGTTAATAACATGCTTATATATATAATCTGTGGTACTTCTCAAATTCTGGGTAAATGTAATCTTATGATCAAGTCTTCCGTAATTTGTAATAATAGCCAAAGCAAGCCTCTTAAGATTTACCGGTTCTTTGCCTGCTATAAGATTATCAAGTTCCTCTCGTATGCTGAACACAGCCATAGTCTGAAAACGCTCAAAGTCCAAATCCTCATCTGTCATAGGTGGCACCGGCTCAGCAGGCTCTAATATATAAAGTCCAAGGAGGCCAAAATTCTTCACACTTTCAATACCCTGAAGTGTGAGCCTTGTGTTACGCTCATAAAGCAAAACACCAGACTTATTATAAATTGGCTTAGCAATTCGCATACCATATTTTAAGTCTTCTGATTTCACAAAAATCATACTTAAACCTCCTAAATAGTTACAAAAATATACAGATATATTTTATCACAAGCTAAATTATAATACAACAAAAAACGTCAATTAAATCAACATAAATTCCAATCACATTATACTATGCTAATATTAGTCTTTAAACTCAAAGGGACCAGGTCAATGTCATTACCTAGTCCCTTTATGTATTTATTTATGAATTTTGTGAGTTCTATTTAACGCACTTATAAGTGCCCATACTGATGCATCTATAATATCATTGTGAATTCCAGCACCCCAAGTAGTACCTTCCACACCTTCAACATCAATACCAACATATGCACATGCCTGTGAGTTTGACCCCACCTGTAATGCGTGCTCTTCGTAGGTAACAAGAGAAAATGATATATCAAAATGCTTCATAATAGCATTACTTACAGCATCAAGTCTACCATTTCCCTGTCCATGGTAAATCTTCTCCATACCATTTACAAAAATCTTAATCTCTGCCTGGATTCCATCAACCTGCTTGAAGTGACATTCAACCATCTCAATAGGTTTTTTCTTATTCACATACTCATCCTGGAAGATATCATATATCTCTTCTGCTGATAATTCCTTATGCTGATGATCTGATACACCCTTTACAGTATAACCCAAATCTTCTCTCATCTTAGCAGGTAAATCAAGACCATATTTCTGCTCTAAGATATAAGCGATACCGCCCTTACCTGACTGACTGTTAATACGAATAACATCTCCATCATACTGTCTGCCAATATCCTCTGGATTAAGTGGTAAGTAAGGAACAGTCCACATCTGATCAGGATCTGCTTCTCTACACTTCATACCCTTTGCAATAGCATCCTGATGTGAACCCGAGAATGCAGCAAATACCAACTTACCTGTATATGGTGAACGCTCGTACACATGCATTCTTGTAAGTCTCTCATATATTTCAGTAATTCTTGGAATATCTGTTAAATCAAGCTCTGGGTCAACACCGTGAGTAAACATATTCATAGCAAGTGTGATAATATCTACGTTACCTGTTCTCTCACCATTTCCAAATAATGTACCTTCAATTCTATCAGCTCCTGCAAGAAGTCCCATCTCTGCATCAGCCACACCACAGCCTCTGTCATTATGTGGATGTAAAGAAAGAATAATATTCTCTCTGTTATGCATATTGTTACTCATATACTCTATCTGACTAGCGTATACATGTGGCATACTCATCTCAACTGTAGCTGGAAGATTAATTATAACCTTTCTATCTGGGGTTGGCTTCCATATATCTATAACTGCATTACATACCTCTAATGCATAGTCTATCTCTGTACCTGTAAAGCTCTCTGGTGAGTACTCAAACTGATAGTTTACACCATACTCATCAGCCATATCATTTAAAAGCTTTGCTCCATCTGTAGCAATCTTTAAAATTTCTTCCTTAGACTTCTTAAACACCTGAGTTCTCTGTGCATATGAAGTAGAGTTGTAAAGATGAACAACTGCATTCTTAGCTCCCTGAATAGCCTCAAATGTTTTCTTAATAATGTGCTCTCTAGCCTGAGTAAGAACCTGAATTGTTACGTCATCAGGAATTAAGTTTTCTTCTATAAGCTTACGACAGAATACATACTCTGTCTCAGAAGCTGCAGGGAATCCAATCTCAATTTCCTTAAATCCTACTCTTACAAGCTCCTTAAAAAACTCAACCTTCTCGTCAAGACTCATAGGAACGATTAACGCCTGATTACCATCTCTAAGGTCAACACTACACCACATAGGTGCCTTGTCAACATATTCCTTGTTTACCCAATTTGTACTCTGTACTGGCGGCATATAGTAGCCACGCTTGTAGTGTTCGAAATTCTTCATAGTATCTACCTCCTTAACTAATTCGCTACTCCTAAGGAGTAGAGTTGTGGGCAAGTGTATGCTCCACACACATTTCTACAACCTGCTGTTGCATATCTGTGATTTATATAAAGGTGGTCTTTATCTTTGCCTATTTACAAAAAAATAAACCTGCTCCTCTATAATAGCTTAGAGACGCAAGTTCTTACGCGGTACCACTCTAATTCATACATATGTATGCACTCACAGATACGGACTTTTAAAGCCTTATATCCTACTGCTATAACGGTCAGTCTCCGTCCCAATCTACTGACACATGCTAATAATCTATTAACAATGCACCGTTCAACGGGCTGCTCCAAGGTGAGTTCAAAATTCTTAGGGCACTGTCTCGCAGCAACCGACAGCTCTCTGTAGCCTTCCAAACCTTTACTATTCCTCTTCTTCGCATTTACAAGGTAACCTTAACACAAATTTAATTGAGTGTCAACGAAAAATGTGATAAGGTAGGATAAATATTATTGTGTTTATATTCTAATTATATTTACAAGGAGAAAAAATATGCCACCTATTACAAATGACTGGGCAACTGCACTCGCCCCTGAATATAAAAAAGACTATTACAAGAAGCTTTTTGAATTTGTAGGTAAGGAATATGCCTCTGGAGAGGTTTTCCCCCCGGGAGACGATATATTTAATGCGTTTCACCTAACCAATCTAAAGGATGTAAAATGTGTCATCATCGGACAGGATCCTTATCATGATGTAGGACAGGCCCACGGACTTTGCTTTTCAGTTAAGCCGGGAATTCCTGCTCCTCCTTCTCTTGTAAACATCTACAAGGAGCTTAATGATGACCTAGGCTGTTACATCCCAAACAATGGTTATCTAGTGAAATGGGCTAACCAGGGTGTTCTTATGCTCAACGCAGTACTTACCGTTCGTGCTCATCAGGCAGCATCCCACCAAGGAAAGGGTTGGGAACAGTTTACAGATGCAGCCATAAGAATTGTAAATGAGCAGGACAGACCTATAGTATTCTTACTTTGGGGTGGTTTCGCACAGAAGAAGGCAGCTATGCTTAACAATCCTAAGCATCTTATATTAAAAGCGCCTCATCCGTCACCTCTTTCTGTGTATAGAGGTTTCTATGGTTGTAAACACTTTAGTAAAGCTAACGAATTTCTTAAAGCTAATGGTATTGAGCCTATTGATTGGCAGATTGAAAATATCTAGAAAGGATTTCATATTATGGAACTTTATATAGTTAGACACGGAGAAACAATATGGAATAAGGAAAAACGACTTCAAGGTTCTACAGATATTGAATTAGGGCCGGAGGGAATTCGCCTAGCTAAAGAGACTGGTGAAGCACTTATGGATACTCATATTGATGTAATTTATTCTAGTCCCCTTAAGAGAGCTTACACTACTGCAGAACTTATACGAAACGGAAGAGATATAGAATTAATTTCTGATGATAGAATTAGAGAGCTTAATTTTGGTATATCTGAGGGTAAGCGATACGAGGATTTATATGAGGACGAAAACTGCTATTTTAAGTATTTTTTCACTGAGCCTCATCTGTATAGACCTTCTGAAAATGGCGAGACCTTGGAGCATTTAGTGGAAAGAGCAAAAGAATTTATGCAGCAGGTTATTGAACCTCTTGAAGGTAGCTGTGAAAGGGTTATGATTGTTGCCCACGGTGCCATGAACAAGGCTATCATGACCTATGTTAAGGGACACTCCCTAGAGCACTTTTGGTCAGGTGGTCTACAAAAGAATTGCAATGTAATTATAGTTGATTATAGCAATGGAAAGTATTCTGTCCTAGACGAAACTAAAATTTTTTATCAAGAGTAACTCCTGATCATTATGTTAAAATCATTATGGCAAACTAATTGAAAGGATTATGGCACTGTAATGATTACATAACATAATCAAATGAAATTGTAGCAAAAAAGCTAGCGTTTTATCGCTAGCTTTTGCTTTTCCTATATTATTAATATGCTTCAATATTGCGGACTATACTACCTATTGCACTGTCCACTTTTTCTTCTCAAAAAAGTCATCAATAGCCTCCACTATTTTTTCTGGCTCCAATGACTTTAGAAGGTATCCCTCTGGTTTTAGTGTTGATACACTCATTACACTTTCCTTATCGTTTTTATTGGTCAAAAATATAACCGGTGTGCTGGCAAAATCCGACTCTGAACGAATCATTTCAAGCACCTGCTTTCCATCCACGATAGGCATTTCATAATCTAGCAAAACCAAATCCGGTGTGTTGACCGACAGATACTTTATAGCCATAGCACCTGAGTTAGCCAATATCACCTGATACTTAGGCTCTAAAAGATTCTTTATACTTCTTAGTACAGCTCCCGAGTCATCCACCACCAAAATTTTTTTCTTAAGATGACTTTCATCCTTGTCCAAAAACTTTGCTATATCATCCGCTACCTCTTTTACATTAAAGGGTCTTATGTAGGTTTTCTTAACGAACTGTCTTGGAATAATATCATCCACGTCATTTATCTGATTTATATCACCAACTACAATTATTGGCTTGTTATTCTCTATAACCTTGTCCTTGATATATACCAGTCCCTCAGTATTTGCATCCTCAGCATAAACTATTATGGCCCTTGTATCTTTTTCCTTGTCCTGTATGTCATCTATATCATAGCTTGACATAATCATTTTATACTTGTGCTCCTCAACTAATTTGATAAGCGAGGTCACTGTAAAGCTCCTTGTCTCTGCAAGCAATAATACATTGTTCATAACCATTCCTCCCAATCCATCTAACCATTCAATTTTTTATCATCCATTACCCATTAATCATGGCTATCATTTCACTAGTTATAGCGAGTATTTCTTCCATAGCTACATCTGCCATATATACTCTAAGCTTTTCCATACTTTCTTTGCAATCATCAGGTAAATTGTACGTTTCAAGAACATCCATCTGGTTATCACAGGTATCCATATCAAACTCCTCAATTGCTTTGTGGATATTTTCTAAGCAATGAATTATAGCGTCTTTACTCACCTGTTTTTTCCCTTTTTTATCTTGCTTTCCATATTCCCTAAGTATGTTTTTGTAACTATTATATTTTTCTAATATGGCACCTGTATCAGCTTTTATATCCTCTATATATCCCTGATTTCCCAAATGCTCTAAATACTCAAAATCCTTAGCAAGCTCTAAAGCTCCTATAAGCCTTGAGGTATTCTTTAGAGCATGTACCTCTATAGTGTAATCCTTAATTAAATTGTCTTCAATACACCTTTTTATTTTGTTAGTCTTAGTATCTATCAAAAGATAATAGTCCGACAATAGCTCTAAAAACATCTCCTTACCACCGGAATATCTAATACCATAATCCACATCCAAGCCATCTATAACAAGCTTTTCATCATCTTCATTTTCCTGCTTTGTTCCAAGCCGATTTATTCCAAGCTTACTATGATATATCTTTTCCTTTGGAAGATACTCAAGAAGTGTCTTAGCCATCTTATCCATCTCTATAGGCTTTGTAAGTATCTCAGTTATTCCTGCAACAAAAAACTTATCCCTATTATCTACCATGGCATTTGCTGTAAGTGCAATTATAGGCAAGTTTTTGTAATAATCGTCCTTGATTTCTCTAATACGCCTTGTGGCCTCTAAACCATCCACCACTGGCATCATATGGTCCATAAAAATCAGGTCATACTTCTTGTCTTCCGCCATAGAAACTGCCTGTTCACCACCATTAGCCAAATCTATATTCATACCATATGGTTCTAATAGCTTCTCTGCAACCTTAAGGTTCATAGCATCGTCATCTACTATCAAAACATTGACCTTTTGAGTGGCAAATTCCTGTATAGCGTCATCAGTTTTAATTCTATCATACTCTTCCTCTGACACAAGTCTCTGACTTATATTAAAATAGAACCGACTTCCTTTTCCATATTCACTTTCCACCTTAAGCTTTCCACCCATCAGTTCTATAAGCTGAGATGATATGGTAAGTCCAAGTCCCGTTCCTTCCTTACCTAGATTATTCTTCAAATCTAACTGTTTAAATTCGTCAAATAATTTTTCCAAATCCTCCTGTCTTATACCTACACCTGTATCGGTTACAGATATTTCCAAGTCAATGTTCTCATGGGTTTTAGATAATACCTTTACCCCTAGGGTAATATATCCTGATTCAGTAAACTTTACAGCATTATTAAGCAGATTTATAAGCACCTGGCGAATTCTTATTACATCTCCATATAATATAGGTGGAAATTTGTCATCTATATCGTAATTTAGAGTTATTGGCTTTTCACCAATTCTATTCTCAATAATAACCCTTATATTATCCATCTCAGAATATGCATCATATACCGTTTCTGTAAGCTCCATCTTGCCAGCTTCGATTTTAGACAGGTCTAAGATATCATTAATTATGGCAAGCAATGCATTACCTGACAGCTTTATATGATTTAGATACCCCTTTTGTTCCTCATCTAAATCTGTCCTAAGCAAAACCTCTGTCATTCCTATAACGGAATTCATAGGTGTTCTAATTTCATGAGACATGTGAGACAGGAAGTTTGACTTTGATTTATTAGCTGCCTCTGCTCTCTCCTTTTCAATCTCAATCTGCTTAACTAATCTTATGTCCGGATTCTCCATTAACATATAAAAGGAAAGATTGATGAGCATTATTCCCATACCACTAAGAAGTGCCATAGGGTGAAATGCCTGATACAAGGACACAATTACCTCTATAGATAATGCCAAGGTTATAACTAGTCTCTGCTTAGGGTGAATAACCTTCCAATGCTTAGCAAGAGTTACTATAACCATAACTAAAAATATTGCTATAGAGCCATAGGTCATATATGCAGCAGGGCCGTAAGAATAACTGCCAAGCTCAGTTTCCTTATAGTATAGAGGCAGGGCAAATGCACCCACAAATGCTACCATAAACACCACATCACCTATGAAAGTTCTCTTTATTTCTTCATTTTTTTCTTCTTCAACTATAGCTATAATGTACCTATACACCAGATAAAACACCAGCACCATGGTTCCTATAAACAGCTTGTGTGCAAGGTCATTAATCAAAGGTGCTACGGTATCTCTGTTATTGACTGTATGTATTGTTACAGCATCAAACAACAGATTAATCATAGAAGTGACCAACATAGCCGAGAAAATTCTGTGCATTTTGTTCTTTTGTCGCCTTGCCGAAAAATACATCACAGCCATAAAGGCTATGACCATTAAGCAGGCCATTTCCATTCTTATCATAAGCTTCCTCCAAAATTCAAAATACCTAATATTAAAATATCATTTCCTTCAAAAAAAGTATAGTTTTTCAATACAAATAGTAACAAATAGTTACTTTGCCAACAATCAAATTAAAAAGAGCACACAAGCTTTATCTGTGCGCTCTCATCATATTAACTCATCTTATTTTACTGCCATCCGGAAGAAACTAACTCCCACTGTCCTGCATCATTCATGGTTAAAATCCACTGATATTCCTCATAGGTATCGCCTGCATTAAGAGG
Organism: Lachnospiraceae bacterium; assembly: GCA_017625335.1. GTDB lineage: Bacteria > Bacillota > Clostridia > Lachnospirales > Lachnospiraceae > Coprococcus_C. The sequence continues at coordinate 2,965 of JAGALE010000452.1, read as the reverse complement.
TCCATCTGTATAGTCTGCAGGAACAGTGAAATCTGTTGTGAATACCACATAGTCTGCATCACCATACTGTTGCTTGTTAATCTCATCCTGTGAGCTTGAAAATCTGTCATCGTATGTAACACTAAGAAGCTCACACTCTGGAAAATGTGTACCAAATGCAGCTATTACATATTCCGCACCATACATCACCTCATCCTCTGTAAACACTGGTGACTGACATATACTATATACTATACCATCTTCCAAATCGTAAATCCCTTCATCTGTAGCTGCATCATTTGTTTCTGTAGCCTGGTCTACTACCTGTGTGTCATCGCCCTCTGTTGCCTGTTCATTTACACTTGCCTCCGTGGTCACCGCCATAGACTCTTCCTCATTATCTTCAACCTCTACATCCACTGTCTTCACTATCTCTGTGTTCACTGACTTCTTCTCAGTCTGTTCTACATCATTTGACTTACCACATCCGGTAAGTGCCCCCATCATCATTGCTCCTAAAACTAAACCTGTAAAAATTCTCTTCTTCATAATTTTATTCTCCTTCATTTTTGTTATTTTGTTTTTTTCTTTGTTCTGAGTCATGCTTGCAAATTTGTCCTCATGACTTCTCAAGTAATCTAGTGAATTATTGCCGGCTTATTTATCCCCTATTTACTCGCCTTCACTATATACACGAATGTGATTTTAAAAATATCCTATTTTTTGAAAAAAATTTCAAAAAAATTTATTTTGTTCAAAAAGTCACTTGGTTTGCAGGCACAAAAAAGGCTGAAAATTAAGCATTTACGCCACTTTCAGCCTTTTTTATAAAACTTATTATTCTATATTGAAAATTTTACACATACTTAAGATAATTCTTAACACTCACCACATAAGACACTATCTGACTAACAAATCCCACACCTACAAGTCCGTAGCATGTGCCCCACACCTGCTTTTTATGAGTTGCTATCCACATAATAATTCTTTGCACAAGGTTTTCCTGCTTGAAGAATGAAACATCTCCTAATGCTATATAAGCAAATAATCCATACATTGCAATTACAGCACATACTGTCAAGACTATATTAACTAATCCCGGCTTATTCCTAGCAACAAAAGGGATCAAAATGGAATTGCCTATAAGAGAAATTCCCAACATAATTAGCATAAGAATAACGAATACATTTACACCAACATCCTCTATCATTACTCCATCTACCTCAACCTCAAAGGTATGCTTGATTGTAAATATAGTAATAAGGCTTGCTAATACACCTATCACATGACCGATTACCACTATTATGTATTTCTCTGCCACCACATTCTTGTATCCACCAGGAAGTGCTGTGGCATAATTAGTCCACTTGGTTTTGTTATCTAATGTACATAAAACTGTAGACATTGCCATAGGCAAAAGACATGCCGCAAATACAGAGCCACCAAGCATAAGATAGCTTTCCGACAAAACCTCAAGCTTTGCCTCTAATCCCTCAGCTCCATTAAATTCCCAGCCTATCGCCTCTACCATCATAAATGCGTAAAGCACATAGAAAGCTACTAGATATATTAACCCCTTACCATTTATAAAATCCTTATAAAGTAATCCCTTCATTTACGCCCACCTCCTATTTCTCTTACCAAAATACGAAGCAGAAAATGATGCTATAACCACACCTATAACAACAAGAGCTCCGTGGTTATAAATCCAATCAAACCAGCCCTTTACAGTTTCAAATATAACCTCAATATTTTCCTCATGCACAAGCCATGCCATAATAGCAACAAGAAACACCCCAAGGAATGAACAACATATAACCACACTTACCTTTGCTGAAAAAATAATATCTATAGGGAGTCTGATAAGTATTATAAGAAGTCCTGCCATCCAGCAATATAGAACCGTTTTAAACTCCTTAAATCCATAAGGTTCATTACCTGCCATATAAATTATAGGTAATATTATGGATGAGAAGATGCTCATTATGGTATTAACAAAAAATGCCACTATGTATCTAGAGAATATCTCCTTCCAGATATTTATAGGAGAAGAATATAGCACCTTGTACCACTCCGCCTTATGGTCCTGGTCTATAGCAGATGCGCTGGTTAGCGACACGGTTATTCCAGAGCTGCATACATAGAGGATACACCCTTTATAAAACAGATTATAAATAAGTTCTTCTTCTTTCAGTTCCTGAAAATTACCTATATTCATACCAAGTATAAATATGAGAGCAAAAAGTGCTACTCCAGCTATGGTAAGAAAGCCCATTAATATATTTTTCCTGACAAGAACTAGGTCCTTATAAATCAATCCTAACATAAGCTACACCTCCTAGTTTTCGCTGTTGTTAGTATTATTTACATAGAACAACATTATTTCTTCAAGACTTGTCTTCTCGCAAAGCATACCCTTGTACTTAGCCTTACATTTCTCCTGATCACCTACAAGTGCTTCTATACCAAAGGATGACTTTCTATATCCTATCACATCCTCATCATCCACTGTGGCAAACTGCTCCTTGGAGCATTTAAGTATACCGTGACGCTCCGCCATAGTGTCCTTATCCTCTGAGAGAAGAATCTTACCCTTATGTATGAACACTATATTATCCGCGATTCTCTCAAGGTCAGTTATTATGTGTGATGACAGGAATACTGTGTGCTCACTGTCCTGAATAAACTCCATAAATATATCCAGAATCTCATTACGAACAATAGGGTCAAGACCACCTGTTGGCTCGTCCATAATAAGAAGCTTTGCATGGTGTGAAAGTGCTGTGGCAATCTGAAGCTTCATCTGCATACCACGAGAATAGTCTCCCACCTTCTTCTTAGTAGGAAGCCCAAGCTTCTCAAGATACTCATAGAATAGCTTTGAATCCCAGTTCTTATACATTCCCTTTAATATCTTATCAATATGTTTTGCCTTAAGATTTGGATGAAAACCTATATCGTCAAAGACAACTCCCACATTCTCCTT
>JAGALE010000451.1 GCA_017625335.1 Lachnospiraceae bacterium | reverse complement strand
CGATTGGAATGTACTTGGATATAGATTTGCTTAAGCAGATTGGCTCAGACAGTCCTGTAAATATTACAGAAACGAATGGTGCGGTGACAATTACACTGAAAGTGCCGAGTTCACTTATGAATTTAAATTCATCCGTAACAAGAACATACCAGATGATTAGAGTGCACAATGGAGTAGCCACAGTCATTCCTTGTACTTATAATGCAGCAAATCAAACCATCTCTTTTGAAACCGACCAATTTTCAACATATGCTCTTGCGTATGTTGATCAGCAGAATAATTCTGGAGGTGGAAATACCGGTAGCGGAAGCACAGATAGTGGAAATACCGGTGGAGGAAGCACAGATAGTGGAACTACCAGTGGTGGAAACACAGGAGACGGAAGTAACAATAATGCAAAAGATGTGGTTCCAAAGACGGGAGATGCAAGTAACGCATATGTATGGTTTATGCTTGCTTTAGTTAGTGGAATTGGGGCACTATACTTTGGTAAAAAAGGAAAACTAAATGAGACATAAAAACAGTAGAAAAACTGTTGCTAAGAAAAGATGGGCAGGTGGCACCTGTCCTCTTTTTATTCTCATCACCTCAAAATTACCCCATAGTGTACCATATAAAAGAAATGGTACACTATGGGTACCCCCAATGGTCCTTGACCATAATTATTTTACCGTGCTATCCTACCTAAAAATAAACAAAAAAGGAGAAGGTGTATGGGATTAATAAAAGCAGCTTTTGGTGCGGCGAGTGGAGTTCTTGCAGACCAATGGAAAGATTATTTTTACTGTGAAGCTCTTCCTGAGAATGTTTTAGCGGTAAAAGGAAAGAAAAGAACACCTGGAGGTGATAACATCATTTCCAATGGTTCTGTTATTGCGGTTGCAGACGGACAGTGTATGATTATTGTGGAGCAGGGCAAAATCGTTGATGTTTGTGCTGAACCAGGAGAATATACATACGATATGTCTACAGAGCCATCCATTTTTAGTGGGGATTTAGGTACAAGTATTCATGATGTGTTTGCAAATATTGGAAAGCGTTTTACTTTTGGTGGGGAAGCGCCTAATGATCAGAGAATATACTACTTTAATACCAAGGAGATAATGGGTAACAAATACGGCACACAAAGTCCGGTGCCATTCCGTGTAGTGGATAACAATATTGGTTTAGATATGGATGTGTCCATCCGTTGCTTTGGTGAATACAGCTATCGTATAACCAACCCAATTTTGTTCTACACAAATGTATGTGGAAATGTGGAGCAGTCTTATACGAGAGATAAGATAGACAGTCAGCTTAAATCTGAATTGCTGACAGCCCTTCAGCCAGCATTTGCAAGGATTTCAGAGATGGGAATCCGTTATAGTGCCCTTCCGGGTCATACTATGGAAATTGCAAATGCATTGAATGATATCCTCTCTGCAAAATGGGCAAATCTCCGTGGCGTTGAGATTGTGTCCTTTGGTGTTTCAAGTGTAAAGGCTTCAGACGAAGATGAAGCTATGATTAAGGAATTGCAGAGAAATGCAACATTTAGGGATCCTACTATGGCGGCAGCCCATATGGTTGGTGCTCAAGCATCTGCTATACAGTCTGCTGCAGCTAATCAGACTGCAGGTCCTGCTATGGCAATGATGGGAATGGGCATGGTACAAAATGCTGGAGGAATAAATGCACAGAGCTTATTTGCTATGGGTCAGCAGGCACAGTCAGCACCACAACCAATGCAGCCAGCACAACCGGCACAGCCAATACAACAGGCGACACCACAACAAGCCCAGTCAGCTGACGCATGGCAGTGTACTTGCGGAGCAGTAGTAACTGGAAAATTCTGTGCAGAATGTGGAAGTAAAAAACCAGAAGTAGAAGGTTGGACATGTAGCTGCGGAGCAGTAAATAAAGGAAAGTTCTGTCCGGAATGTGGAAGTAAGAAACCGGCAGGAGTACCACAGTACAAGTGTGACAAATGTGGTTGGGAGCCTGAAAAGGGTACAAAACCACCAAGGTTCTGTCCAGAGTGTGGAGACCCATTTGATGATGGAGATTTAGTATACTAGGAAAAGGGGAGTTTATAATGGGATTATTTGGTAAATTATTTGATAAAAAAGAATGTTCTTTCTGTGATAATGAAATTGGACTTTTTGGCAATCGTAAACTAGAGGATGGAAATATGTGTAAGGAGTGTGCACAAAAGCTATCACCATGGTTTAGTGAACGTAGAAGTAGCACTGTAGCACAAATTGAAGAACAGCTTGCGTACCGTGAAGAGAACAAAAAGGCAGTGGAAGCATTTAACGTAACTCTTTCATTGGGAACTGACATGAAGGTGCTTATGGACGAGGATGCCGGAAAATTCATGGTAACAAGAGAGAGAAATCTTATGGAGGCAAATCCTGATGTTCTTGATTTTTCTCAGGTAACAGGCTGTATTTTAGATATCGATGAACATCAAACAGAGGAGATGAGAGAAGATAACGAAGGAAATGAAGTTAGCTTCCGTCCACCACGTTATTTTTATAGCTACGATTTCCGTATGATAATTAAGGTTAATCATCCATATTTTGATGAGATTTCCTTTAACCTTAATACATCTGATGTTGAAATCAATCCACATAACGGAATGACAACAAGACCAAATCCACAGTCTAATCCAGACTACAGAGAATACGAGGATATGGGTAGAGAGATTAAGGAGATTTTGACTCAGGCTCGCAGACAGGTTAGAGAAGAAGCAAGAGCAGCGGCAGCGCCAAAGACAGCGGTAATATGTCCGTGCTGTGGTGCAACAACAATGCCTGATGCTAATGGCTGCTGTGAATACTGTGGCGGTGCATTAAACGGATAAAAATTAGATAATTGCGAAAAACCATACGCGACTTAGCGTTGGGTAAGGCTACGAGCAAGAGACCATATTGCATTATGCATATGGTCTCTTTGCCATATGCAATATTTGTAGTTAGTTATTGATGTAAACTAATTCAAGTGATAAGATAACAGTACTGGTAAATATGAAAAATGTATTCAAATTATTAGATAATTAAAATACTAATCTAAAATTAATCCGATGTAAATGTAATACATATTTTGTACAAATATAATATAAAAATAGATAAAAATTATTCATAAAACATAGGAGAAAAAGGGGGATATCAATGAACACTAAATACGAAAAGCTATTAACAGAGGAAATAGAATCTAAGATACAGGAGATGGAATCTCCATCCTATGAGTACCCAAACAGATTTTCCAAGAAGGACTACATCTTCACAGCAGTGGTAATTCTTTTATGCTTAGCAGGAGTAATCGGTGGAGCATTCATAGTATAGTGGGGGAACAGGGGATGAAAGAGAATACAAAGAATAATATAGATACAAGCATTAACGATAATATAGAAAAGGAAGCCGTGTTTGGCATAGTGCCAATTACTAAGAGCAAAAGACAGTACGGATTTTTAGATGCATTCCTAGTACTAAGTGGATATTGTATAGCGACCTGGAGCTACACACAGGGGTCCTATCTTACAACCTTGGTTGGCTTTAAGCAGCTTTTAATAGGTGCATTTCTAGGGGCTATACTTATGCTGGCCATATATCAGCTTCCTGTAATACTGTCCGTTAGATATGGTATAGACATATGGATTTGGTTAAAAGCAGTGTTCGGTCACAATGGAATTAAGATAATGACAGTTGTAATTATATTAATTAATTTTCCTTGGTATGCGGTGTGCGCCGATTTATTTGCATCATCTATGAGCAATCTGCTTGATCTGGGAAATATACATATACCGGAATACTGTCACACTTTGCTAGGGCTATTATGCGTAATACTTGGAACCTTTATAGCATATAAGGGTGTGGGAGCAATCACCTGGACCACCCGTATACTTGTGCCTCTGCTTATCTTGGTTGGAGCAGTGGTAATATACATAGGATTTACAAATGTACCGGCAGAGGTTATCTGGGAGTATGTACCTAAGGACACTGGCTACGAGAATAATATTATCCCATATGTTATATCCATAGAGGCAAATTTTGCCTTTGTCATAACCTTAGTTGGTGGTATGGCGGAGATACCTCGACTTGCTAAGACAGAAAGGGGAGGCTTTTGGGCAGGCGTTTTAGGACAGGGATTAACAGGTTCATTTTTCGTGGTTATAGGAGCGGTTATGGCAATTGCCATGGAGCACGTTACAGGACAGTTTGTGGATGACCCTACACTTATGTTGGCTACACTTGCCACACCAGCCCTAGCCCTTTGTTCATTGCTTTTGGTAGGCTTTGCAAATGTAGGTACTCAGGCAGTTGGTTCATATATTTATGCTGTTATGATAAAATCCTCATTCCATAAGGCTAGCTACAAGCTTCTTCTGGCCATACTTGCCTGCTATGTAGGCGGACTTTGTATATGGGGAAAGATTATAGACTATTTTGGTTCGTTTTTAACTATCGGAGCATGTATATATGCACCTTTGGCAGCGCTACTTTTCATGGATTTCTTCCTTGTAAGAAAGCAGAAGCTGTCTCTTCGCGCAGCCTACGGGTTAAAGGGGCATGATGCCTACAGATACACAAGAGGCTTTAACCTTGTGGGACTTATATGTGTTGTAGCAGGAGTGTTTATGTCTTTGGCGGTATATAATCCTTTGTCGGGAGAGATACATTGTAAGCCGCTATTTTATCTCACACCAACGGGCTGTGGATTCTTAGGGACAGGACTTTTATATTTCCTGCTTAATCAGATACCTGTTATAAAGGCGTATACCTTAAGGGATAGAGAAGATATTACTGTGTAGAATAAAATTGTACAGATGATAGGAGCTACCTATGAAGAAAAGAAAAACATACGATACAACTCCATTTGACACAAGGCGTGTGCCACCTAAGCAGAACCTGTTTTTTATGCCCTTTATATGGGCTGCCTGCTGGATACTGACTAGGTCAGGAAAACTAAAGATTCACAAGGTAAATATGAAGGGACTTAAGCCACCATATCTTGTTCTTGGTACCCACCATGCCTTTATGGACTTTTATATAACACCCCTTGCGTTGTTTCCTCATAGAGCAAATTATGTGTCAGAATTAGAGGGCTTTGAGGCTTATGGTGAATGGCTTTATAGACAGGCAGGGTGCTTGGGAACTAGAAAATTTATCAATGATATAAATCTGGTTAAGAACATTCAAAGGGTTATGAAACGTAAGGGTATTCTAGTGCTATATCCAGAAGCCAGATATGCGAATGTGGGAACAGCATCAGAGCTACCTGCATCAACAGGTAAGCTGGTTAAGCTACTTGGAGTGCCGCTGGTTACTATAAATATGAAGGGAAATTATCTTCAGTCGCCTATATGGAATTTAAAGAAAAGATCGGGAGTAAAGCTTGACACTACCATTACTCAGGTTCTTACTGCTGAAGAAGTGAAAGCTAAGTCTGTTGAAGAGATAAATGCCCTTATTAAGAAGCATTTAGATTATGATGAGTACCAGTATCAGTTTATTAATAATATGCGAATAACCTATAAGGACAGAGCTAAGGGACTTGAGATGCCTTTGTACCAATGTATGTCCTGTGGCAGGGAATTTATCATGAAGGGGCATGGTACCAAGCTTCACTGTAATAGCTGTCATGCCATATGGGAGATGGACGAGCTTGGAAGGTTGGCGAGAACCACAGAAAAAGCGGGAAAGAAAACCGATATCAAGCTACATATTCCTGATTGGTATGAGTGGGAGAGAACAGAGGTTATAAAGCAGATAGATGAGAACAAATATGAGCTTAACTGTAAGGTTAAGATAGACGCACTGCCTAATGCTAAGAATTTTATTCCTTGTGGAGAAGGAACCCTGGTTCATAAGAAGGAAGGCTTTTATCTTACTTTTAAGGATTATCGAGATAAGGAAGAAAAGACCATGTTCTTCTCTTCTAAGTCACTGTTTTCGATTCACACGGAGTATAACTACAGAGATAAGTATGGACAATGTGTTACCTTGTCCACAGATGATGATACTTATTTTATATATCCGCTTGAGAGTGGATTTAATGCAACAAAGATACAGTTTGCAACAGAGTATCTTCACAAGGTAAGCACTGAAAACACCAGGGATATTCTAAACAAGGTTCACGACGAGCTGAGGGCAGAAAACTAACAGTAAAATAATGTAGACAGCAATGACAGATAATAGAAATGTGTATGGTAAAAATATTTGTAAATTTGGAAAAATTTCTGTGCAGCTATGTTATAGTTTGCGAAAAAGCGTTATAATATGCTCATAGATTATACAAAAGGCAAATAGAGGATAAACGTAAATGGAAGAAAAACAAATGAAAAAAGTGAATAATAATATAAGAATGGTAGGGTTTATTGCATTGATTGCAATATATGTATTGTTAACGATTTTACAGGGAGGTAATGGTCGTGGTTCTGGTGGTGGAGAAAAAGTATACATATCAGGCATAATTATGATACTTACCATCCTAGACGCAGTCTGTATGACAATAATGTGGAAAAAGGGTTTCTTTATAGCTATAGCTATGCTAGGGCTTAATGTAATTTTGACTGCAGGTGTGGTTTTTACTGGAAAGAGCCATTTTGCCATAACTGGAGTTATTATTGCAGTAGTCGGAATGATAATAATAAGTATAATATATCGATATATTCGGATTGTAGACCAACGTGAGTTGGAGCTTATAAAGCTTGCAGATACTGATATGTTGACAGAGCTTCCTAACAGAAGAGCCCTAACCAATTATCTGGAAAAGCTTGGTGATGAAGGTGGTGCCAAGTTTGCTTTGGTATTCATAGATTTAGATAATTTTAAGTTAATTAACGATACCATCGGTCATGAGTGGGGCGATTCCTTGTTGGTGGGTACCGCCACCAGATTTAGAAGATTACTAAGAGATAATGAATTCGTTGCCCGCTTAGGTGGAGATGAATTCGCAGTTATTATTAGGGACTATGCTTCGGAAGAAGCCTTGAGAGAACGAGTAGAGGTATATTCTAAAACCTTAGCTGAGAAATGTCAGCTAAGAGGTAGAGATTACTATGTAACAGGTAGTCTAGGTGTTGCCTGCTATCCAAAGGATACCAAGGATGTTAACCAGCTGTTAAAGTATGCTGATACTGCCATGTTCCATGCTAAGAAGACAGGTAAGGTTAGAAGCTGTTTTTTCGACAACATTATGAATGAAACCATGGAAAGCGATGTAAAGCTTGAGAATCAGATGAGAAATGCATTTCATAATAATGGTTTCTTCTTAGTATATCAGCCACAGTTTAAGGCAGAGGGCAAATGCTTAAGAGGCTTTGAAACCTTGCTTAGAATGCGTGATATAGACGGCAATTTGGTTAGTCCGGCAGTGTTTATTCCTATAGCAGAAAAGACCAATCTTATATTAGATATAGACAGATTTGTGCTTAAGACAGCAATGACAGAATGTAAAGCAATGATTGAAAAAAATCCAGAGCTTACAGTGTCGATTAATATGTCAGCTATACATATTCAGGATGTTTCCTTTGTAGATGATGTAAAGGCTGCCTTAGAGGCCACAGGCTTCCCAGCAAAGAATCTGGAACTGGAAATAACAGAGACTTCATTTATTGAAAGAATGGAAGAGGTTGTAGATAAAATTAGAGCAATTCGTGATATGGGAATCGGTGTAGCCTTAGATGATTTTGGAACAGGCTTTGCATCCCTTAGCTATCTGATGAATCTTCCTGTAAATATGCTTAAGATTGATAAGAGTTTCGTGGATAACATACTAGTAGATGATATGGGTGCATCTTTTGTTGTGGCGATTATTTCTATGGGACATCAGCTAGGCTTTGAGGTTATAGCTGAGGGCGTAGAGGAGGAGCAGCAGGTAGAGGTGCTAAGAGATAGAGATTGTGATTTGATTCAGGGTTATGTATGGGGAAAGCCTATGCCGTTTGAGGATGTTAAAACTATAGTAAAAGCTTAGTGTTAAGTAACATAAGGGCCAGCGTAAATTCGCTGGCCTTGTTTTATTAACGATGAGTAAAGTAGATTTAAACTTGCATTTCAAAAAATATAAATTAATCTGTAACAAACTAACACTTTGTGCGTGTAATAAATGTAGAGATAATCGATTACTTACCAAACCAGGGAGAAATGGAGGTGATACAGTGAAGATGACCGATGATATGGGGATAATCTACCAAAGGTACTATGGAGATTTGTACAGGTTTTGTATTAGCATGTGCAATAGTCCTGATCTTGCGGAGGATATATGTCACGAAACATTTTATAAGGCGTTGAAGTCAACTAAGACCTATGATGGGGATTGTAAGGTAATTAGTTGGCTATGTCAGATAGCTAAGAATACATACATTTCCTATCTTAGAAAGGAAAAGCGTATGGTGAAGTCTGAAGAGATAGAGCAGCTTATGGAAAATGTGGCAGGAACGGGAAACTCTTTGCAGGAAAAGGTAGAGGACGCTGAGTCAGCAAGTGAGATAAGGGTCATAATGAATTCACTGGAACCACCCTACGATGAAGTGTTTCGCATGAAGGTGGAGGAGGAAAAATCCTACAGGGAGATAGGAGATTTCTATGGTAAGTCTGAGAATTGGGCCAGAGTAACATACTTTAGAGCGAAGCAAAAGATAGTAGAGCAGCTGAAGAAGGAGGGAAATATGAGTAATAAAATATCGTGCGACATGGCTAAGGATTTGATACCTTTGTACATTGATGGAGTGCTTTCTGCTGATAGTTCGGAGGCGGTAAGAAAGCATATAGAAGAGTGTAAGGTGTGTAAACAGTTAATTAAGGATGTGGGAACAGATATTGATCTTGGTGGAAAAAGTGATAATGAAGCAAAACTATTCGACAAAGTGGGTAAAAAGTTCAAGAAGGAATACATTAAGAAGTTTATAATTGCTGTGGTGGTATTCCTTGTAGTTTGGGTAGTGGGAACTATCTATGTGATAGAAAAATGTGAACCAATCTGGCCTAAATCATCCGTGGAAGGCTTAGATGCTAATCTTGAGGTGGTGAATATAAATGGGGATTTATACATTCACCAAACTGATCTATACGCCATGGGTGAGGTGTGCATAATTGACTTTGAATATGAAGAGACAGGAGAGTTTAACTTCTTCTTAGGAGAGTATGGTATTCACACTCTTATGCCAGGGCAAAGAGGCTATAACATGAATGAACAATACCAACATCTGTGTAAGGCAGAGGGAATAACCAAGGTGAACTACTGCAAGCCTGATGGCACTGTGATATTTACAGTTTGGCAGCAGGGCGAAGAGATGGAAATACTTGGAGAACAGTAATCACAGGGGGACATGCTATGAAGAATAAGAAAATAATTATTATAATTGGCGCAGTGCTGCTTGTAGCAGTGGCAGCTACAATAGGTATAATTAGATACAATAATATTAAGGAATACAAAAGCTGGCTTGAGGCAACAGATGAGGAGTTTGATAAAGCAAACTTTTCTGACAGCTTAGGCGGTTATGTTAGAAATATTGAGGTGAAGGATGGTGCAGGATATTTTATAGGCATTAAGGGAATCATGTATAACCAAGAGGACTATGTAAGTATGTCAGAGATGAAAAGCTTTGACTATGATACTACTGCAGGTGAAACAGGAGAATTTGATGTGTACTACTATTCTTTGTATGAGGTAGAATCATTTCCTGTTGGTATATGTATAGAAAACTCCCGTGGAGATATCCTATTTGCTGGTGTAACTGATATAAACAATCGTGAAGCTATAGGTCAGATACATATGGAAGCAGGACAAAACTATCATTCCAAGATATATTATCTGTTGGATGAGAATACGGTGAATGCATTTGTAAAGCATACAAAAACCGGAGTGTCTGTGGATGGATATCCTAAATACGAGAACAAAAGATGGGATTTCGTGGAAATGTTTGGTGTGAAGAAAAAATAATGTAAACGCTTACATTTTTTGCTCCAAACCCATTGAGTTAGTGAGAATTTCATAGTATAATGCGTGTATAAGTTGTAAAACAAGAATATATTTTCACCACAAACATACATGCATTATTACGGAGGTTACCATGAAGAAATTACTGGGAACAATAATTCACAAGCTAACCATAATAGAGCCAGGGCAGTTAATTTACATACTAAGCATCATAGCCATAACTATAGCCCTCACAATCCTGTATGGAAAGTTTAAGGAGGATGAGAAGAAGCTGGGTGTATGGAAGATGACCTGTTTTCTTCCGGTGTCAATTACTATAATTCATTTTATGTTTAATGGGCTTGGAAGTATGTGGCAGATAATGCTGGTATCTTATTTTTCTATGTATCTGCCATCACTGATACCGATGATGTGGCCACTGTTTACTAAGAGCAAGAGGTTCTTCATTGTATCAGCGGTTGTTATAAATTTTGCAGTTGTAACTATGTCAGTAAGCAATATTTTGTCTTTATCCCCACTTGATAACTTAGGTGATAAGAGCTACGCAGAAAGCTTTAAGGCGTCATTAGATGCCATGGAGAAAAACTATGTACTTAAGGAGTGGAAGGAAGTTGACTTTGAGGCCATAGAGGCGGAGCTGCTTCCTATGGTGGAGCAGGCTGATGCCAGTGGTGACAAGATACAGTTCTTAGAAGCTATGGTTCGTATGAGCTATGAGGTTCACGATGGTCATGTGTGCGTGGTGTTCCCGGATGATGAGACTAAGCAGGCGGTAGACGAGAGACTACTTGGCAATGATTATGGTCTATCTATGATTGGCACCGATTCAGGTGAAATCATTGCTGTATTAGTGGATGAGGACATAGCAGGAATTAAGAATGGAACAATTATAACAAAGTGGAATGGTGTGGCTATAGCGGATGCTTTGTTAGAGGTGGAGTGTATATCAACACTTAACAGTTATCCCGTAGCTGCAAATGAGAACGCAGTAAAGCCACTGTTTTTAGCCGGTAAGGGCGAGGAAAATATTCAGGTTGCCTACCTTGATGAATCAGGTAAGGAGCAAACCATAGAGCTTGCTAGTAAGGGAAGCTACTATGATAGATTTATGAAGGGCTGGAAGCTTTATTTTGGAGAGCCTGACGCTGAGCAGGGTAACTACGCTACCAAGATGCTTAATGAGGACACAGGTTACTTCGTCATAATGGGTGCTGACTACGATTCAAATGATGAGCAGGCATACCTTATGGGTGAGCATGAAAACTCTAAGAAAATGTTCGAGGTAAAGCTTAAGGAATTAAAGGAGCAGGGAGCTAAGAAGCTTATCATCGACCTTAGAAATAACTACGGTGGAACAGACCAGGTGGTTATGCCACTTGTATCATATTTTGCTATGGAGGACCAGTACGGAATTGGTTTAGGATATAACAAGGACGGTAGCTACAAGGTAAATGCTAACCACAACATAGAATCAAACGGAAACTACCACCAGATGCAGGTAGTAGTACTTGTAAATGGCCAGTGTATGGACGCAGGTGACGGTTTGGCATATCACCTTTCCAAGCTTCCAAATGTTACTGTAATGGGCATTACAGAGCCTAACGGAAGTAACCAGGAATCAGGAGGTATGTGTCTTCTTCCGGGAGGCGCAGTGCTAAGCTATCCGGTAGGTCTAGTGCTTGATGAAAATAAAGAGCCACTTGTGGACACAAAGGCTGACAGATTGGGAAGAAATCCATTAGATGTAAAGATACCATTTGATAAGGACGCTGCAATTAAGATGTTCTCCGGTGAAGGAGACTATGAGCTTGAGTATGCGGTGGAGTATCTTAAGAGTGTGGAATAAAGAAGCGGGTTCAAACCGAAAAAATTGTCAAAAATAAGAAAATTAGCAAAAAAAGTCTTGCTAAAACCATATAATAATGCTACAATTTCATAGTCTCAATTGGAAAGAGTTTTTCCGAAGCAGGATAATACGACCGCCGGTAATAGCCGGCCAAGGCCACACGGACAGCCGGGTCGAATGCCGAAAACCGCTTGCGGTTGGCAACTTTAGTTGCCTTATTGATTGAGTTAAAAGCTCAGTTTTATAAGTTGGTTACTATAAACCGAATCGCCTTATGGCATCAACTTGTGAAATGGTCAATAAGAGTAGTAAAAGTAATCTTTGCTATATAGACTCTGATCTAATTGTGATTATAATTCGATAGGATAGTGGTAAGAATATGTTTTAATAGATGCAAAATATGCATAATGTATAATATTCTCGCCGTATGCTGATATATAACACAAAACAGGTGATGTACCGTAGGGTATGTCACCTGTTTTATTTGTACGGAAAATATGGAGGTAGCTTATGGCAGAGGATTTTGAGTTAAGAATAAGACAAGAGAGGGCGCCTATATATGAGGCCCTGGAGCAGTTTAGAAATATGCGAGTCGTGCCCTTTGATGTGCCGGGACACAAGAGAGGACGTGGCAATCCTGAGCTTACAAGGTTCCTTGGAAGTCAGTGTGTAGGAGTAGATGTAAATAGTATGAAGCCACTGGATAATCTGTGTCATCCTATCTCTGTAATCAGAGAGGCTGAGGAGCTGGCGGCAGAAGCATTTGGAGCAGCGCACGCATTTTTGATGGTGGGAGGAACTACCAGCGCGGTGCAAAGTATGATACTTACAGTGTGTAAGCGAGGAGATGAGATTATACTTCCTAGAAATGTACATAGAAGTGTCATAAATGCCTTGGTTTTATGTGGCGCTATTCCTGTGTATGTAAATCCTGAGGTTGATAAGCGCCTTGGAATATCTCTAGGTATGAAAAGAGAGCAGGTAGAAAAGGCTATTAAGGAGCATCCCAAGGCAGTGGCAGTTTTGGTGAATAATCCAACCTATTATGGAATATGCTCTGACCTTAAGGCTATAGTGGATATGGCACATAAGGCGGGGATGCTGTGCTTAGCAGACGAGGCTCATGGAACTCATTTTTATTTTGGTGACAATCTGCCCATATCGGCTATGGCTGCGGGAGCAGATATGGCGTCGGTATCCATGCACAAAAGTGGTGGAAGTCTAACACAGTCAAGCTTTCTACTGGCAGGACCTAACATGAATCAGGGATACATAAGACAGATAATTAACCTGACACAGACTACATCAGCCAGCTATCTTCTGATGTCTAGTCTTGATATATCAAGAAGAAGCTTAGCTCTTAAGGGAAGAGAAATATTTCAAGAGGTAAGAAAGCTTGCGGAATATGCCCGTAAGGAGATTAATGAAATCGATGGTTATTATGCCTTTGGGGAGGAGCTTGTTAATGGAGATTCTATATACGCATTTGACCCGTTAAAGCTTAGTATACATACCTTAGATATAGGCTTGGCCGGTATCGAGGTCTACGACATATTAAGAGATGACTATGATATTCAGATAGAGTTTGGAGACCTGGGAAATGTTCTTGCATACATTTCCATAGGAGACAGAATGCAGGAGGTGGAGCGCCTGGTAAGTGCTTTGGCGGAGATTAGACGACGCTTCAAGAAGGACCCTACAGGAATGCTGACACAGGAGTATATACCGGCGCAGGTTGTGGTAAGTCCTCAGGATGCATTTTACGCAGAAAAGTACAGTCTGCCTATAGAAGAAACTGAAGGCAAGGTGTGTAGCGAGTTTGTTATGTGCTATCCGCCTGGTATTCCTATACTTGCTCCAGGGGAGAAGATAACAGGGGATATATTAAAATACATTAGCTATGCCAAGGAAAAAGGCTGTAGCCTAACCGGTCCTGAGGACCCTGAGATAGAGCAGTTAAATGTATTAAAGTAAATTATGGAGGAAAGAAAATGGGATTTTGGTTTAGTGAATTTCACACTAAGGACGTAAAGCTTAGCCTGAAGGTAAACAAACAGCTCTTTTCCCAGAGAAGTGATTATCAGCAGATAGATGTATTTGAGACAGCAGAATTCGGCAGGGTACTGGCACTAGATGGCAATATAATGCTTACGGAGAGGGATGAATTTATATACGACGAGATGATAACTCATGTTCCTATGGCAGTACACCCCAATATAAAAAATGTTTTGGTAATCGGTGTAGGTGATGGTGGAGTTGTAAAGGAGCTTACAAGATATGACTCCATAGAAAGAATTGACTTAGTTGAGATGGATGAGATGGTTGCAGAGGCATGCAGGATATACATACCGGCCAATGCCTGCAGGCTTGATGATGCAAGGGTTCATATATATTATGAGCATGCCCTAAAATATATCAGAAAGCATGAGGATGAATATGACCTCATAATAGTTGATTCCAATGATCCATATGGTCCTTCAGAGGGACTTTATACCAGAGAGTTTTATGGTAGCTGTTACAAGGCGTTAAAGGAGGATGGAATAATGGTTAATCAGCAGGGCAGTCCATTTTATCAGGAGGATGCTGATGCCATGAAGAGAAGTCACGGAAGGATAGTGAATACATTTCCTATAAGCAGGGTTTATCAGGCTCATATACCAACCTACGCTGCGGGCTACTGGCTGTTTGGCTTTGCCAGCAAAAAGTATCATCCTATAGATGATATGGATGAGGAAAGATGGAAGGGACTTCATCTTAAGACAAAATACT
>JAGALE010000040.1 GCA_017625335.1 Lachnospiraceae bacterium | reverse complement strand
ATTCCAACTCCGTCAAAGGAACGATTAGATGATTATTATAAGATAATAGAATCTATCGATAAATTGAAATTTAACGAGAAAATATAATAAGAATAAAAGGGAAGAAAAATCCCAGCAGAACGAACTGTTGGGATTTTTCTCTGTGTCTCTATCTGCTTTTATTTCTCACAACCAACCACATCATCACTGCAAACACAGCCCCTGACACCACAGAAGTAGCCACCGTTCTACCAGTACCCTCATAAAGCACCTCAGGTACTAACAGAAGACTTCCATTTATACTGATGTGAAGCACTAAGGATGTAAGTATAGTTCCGGTTTTATATGCCACAAATCCAAGCACCACGCCCATAAAAAAGGCGTATATTCCTTGGATTATATTTCCATGATAAAGACCAAAGATAAGTCCCTGCAAGCCTATGGCCAGCACAGGTGCAAAGTTCTTAAGTCCGTAGCTTTGGATAACTCCTCGGAATAGAAGTTCCTCACCTATAGGTGCCACAACTATAACTGCAAAGAGTAGTACCCAGGATGAGCTAACACCAGTTATGGTATCAACCATTTTTCCGTACTGGGCAAATTGCTCCTTGAAATATGGCTCCACCAATGTAAGAATTCCATCCACAAATAGCTGAGCTGCGTAGCCACCAGCTATAAGAAATAAGGTCTTAACCTTAATCAGCTTGTCCTTAGCATAAGCAAAACAGGGCTTGGAATCACTTATATCAATAAGCTTATTATCCTTACAAAATGCCCTGTAGAACCAGATGCCGAATACTGTGATGTATAGCAGATATTGAACCAGTGTCATATAGGCTAGGTTCATAGGCTGATTGTAGGAGGAGTTCATAATAAATTCTATGCTGGCCTCCTTGTCAAGCTCTTTACCTGAAACTATATTAGCTACAAATAGTATAAGCACATCGCCTATTACCACAGCATACTGGATTACAACCATTACAAGTATAGGTAGAAACATATAGCAGATATATTTCATATTAGGATTTTCGGTATTAAATAATTTACTTAACTGCATTTTTAGATATTGTCTTTTCACGCTGTTTTTCTTTCTTAATCTGAGCCTTAGACTTCTCAGGATTCTTAGCCTTGTTCTGAGCCTTAGCCATTATGTCATCATTAAGCTGCTTCTGGTAAGCTGCCTGCTTAGCACGCATCTTGGCACCGAAGCCCTTCTTAACCTTTTTGTTCTCTTCTTCAATAGCTGCCTGATTTTTCTTTCTAACACTTTTAATGCTCAATATGTAGATACCACTAACCATAGCTTTAACCTCGCCCTTGGTTACATCATCGAAGATTGCGTCATCACAGATAAAGTTCATAATCTGTGGACCAACCTTAGCCTTAACGATAGGAAGCTTTGCCTTCTGGTATCTCTTAGGGGTTTGTTCCATAACAATCTTAGGAAGACCTGCATCCTTCATAGGAAGGTACTTTTTATCTATAACCAGCATGGTCATAGGCTGAGCTGCCTCTGCCATCTGTTCCTTTTGATCCATCTGCTTCTTCTGTAGCTTGTTGCCTAGCTTATAAAGTATGAAAAGAATAATAAGAGCAACAGCCATGATAATTAACATTACCATCCACCACTTCATATTACATTACCTCCGATTACGTGATTTGATAAATTTTCTACACCCCATATGTATAGGTGTAATTAAAAATCTTTACTAGTGATTATCTCTCATTTCCTGAATTATATCAGGAATCTGTGCATACATAGCCTTTCTCTCCTTAGGTGCCATCTGGGTTGGATAAATAGGCTTGCCAAATTCTATAGTTACATAAACTTTTTTGAATCTTCCCTTCTTAGGTCTTGACTCTAAAAGCAAATCTGAGTTTGTTATGGCAAATGGCACGATAGGGCATTTTGCCTTTTCAGCCATCTTATATCCACCTTCCTTAAATGGAAGCATCTCAGGCTTTTGGCTTCTGGTTCCCTCAGGGAAGAGAATCATATTGTGTCCCTGCTTTAAAAGCTCTGCACCCTGCTTCATAGTTTCAAGTCCCTGCTTGATATCATTTCTATCAAGGAAGAGACATCCAATGTCCTTCATATAGGTTGCAAGAAGTCCTATCTTAAGCATCTCCTTCTTAGCTACAAAGCCGGCAGGCTTTCCTATAGCTTCGTGAGAGATTAATATATCAAAGTAGCTTCTGTGATTACCTACGAAAAGACATGCTTCTTCAGGAATATTTTCCTTGCCTAATACATTTACCTTAGCTCTACATACGAAAAGTCCTTTTCTAAAATATCCGGATACGTATTTTCTTCCCATCTCCCAAGCTTTAGCAGGATCAGTTTTCTTAACCTTCTTCATATAGAAATGATAAGGTAGTCCAAAGAATAAGCCTATAAGTAAAAGTGTAAGCAATACAATGGTTCTCATATTTTACCTCCTGTTCCATATAATCAATCTACACAAAATGTTTATGTACAGATTAATTATCTTCCATACATCTTACAGGTTTCATAAAGTCTTGCCTCAAGCTCCTTAGTAAGGTCGCTTTCCTTATATCTCCATGCCCAGTTTCCTTCACCTACACCAGGTGTATTGAATCTAGCCCATGAGTCCAAAGAAAGAACGTCCTGCATAGGCACTATGGCCATATTTGCAACTGAACCGAAGCAGGCTCTTATAAGTATCCAGCATATATCGTGACCGTCTGTTGAATAATATCTTCTAAGCTTATCACGAGATGCTTCGTATGCGTTTTTGTACCAACCAAGGGTAGTATTATTATCATGTGTACCGGTATAGCATACGCAGTTTCTGACAAAGTTATGTGGTAAGAAATCATTTTCTTCAGGATTCTCGAATGCGAACTGAAGAATCTTCATACCAGGCAAGCCGAACTTATCTCTAAGCTCTATAACTGAATCGTCGATTTCTCCTAAGTCCTCGGCAATGATAGGAAGGTGATAACCAAGGGTTGCTTCAAGCTGTGTAAAGAAGTTTACACCAGGAGCTTCAACCCATTTACCATTAATTGCTGTTTCCTCACCATAAGGAATTGCCCAATACTTGTCGAAGCCTCTAAAGTGGTCGATTCTAAGGAAATCACTTAAAGTGAGCTGGTACTTAATTCTCTTAAGCCACCAATCATAGCCTGTTTCGGTATGCTTCTTCCAATTGTAAAGTGGATTACCCCACAGCTGACCAGTCGCTGAGAAATAATCAGGTGGTACACCTGCTACCACTGTTGGGTATCCCTTAGAATCAAGCTGGAACAAGTTCTGGTTAGCCCAGACATCCACACTGTCCCAAGCCATAAATATTGGGATATCGCCTACTATCTTAACACCCTTGTCGTTAGCGTACTTCTTAAGCTTAGTCCATTCGTGATTAAAAAGGAACTGAAGGAACTTGTAGTATCCCATCTCCTTATCAAGCTTATTAATCCATGTTTCCCTCTGCTTCTTGGTAGGCTTTTTAAGATTATCCTCCCACATATACCAAGGCATGCCATCGTGGTAATCCTTACCTGCCATAAACAGAGCATAGTCCTCTAACCAAAAGGCTTCCTCGCAGAACTTATTGAATTCATCCATAAGCTCTTTGCTGGTTGTAAGACCGTCGTCTAAATTGTCATCTATAAATCTTTCATAAGCAAGCTTTAAAATGCCTGTCTTAAACTCTATGAGCTCACCGTAGCTAACCTGCTCCGGATTCCAAGCCGGCATGTCTTTAAGGTCGTTATCATATATAAGTCTAAGCTCCTTTAGGTGGTCTATGCTTATGATAAGTGGCTGTCCTGCAAATGCGGAAAATGGCTGATATGGTGAATCACCAAAGCCGGTATGTCCAAGTGGCAGAACCTGCCAGGTATTAAGTCCTGATCTTACAAGGAAATCTATAAATTTGTATGCACTTGCGCCAAGCTCACCTATTCCATATGGACTTGGGAAGCTAGTTGGGTGCAATAAGATACCAGTGTATTTTTCTGGTTTTTTTCCAACGCTGTTGTTGTTCAACATCTTGCTGTCCTCCTAGTTTTTACACACTATTCCCATTATACATAATATAAGTAGAAAAAACAACGAAAACTTACATACAAAAAGGGCTTAATGATACAGAAAATGGGCTATTAGCACACCTAAGGGCAGTATTAGGAACCATAAGAGCTTTTCAACACGAGCATTGAATAATAATTCTTGTGAAGAAGCCATACTATGTGTTATGTTTATTACCAGATATATGCATGAAAACATCAATTGATTTTGAATTTGAGGACACTGTATGATTAAGAAAATAAGTAGCTATATATTAATATTTTTACTCACATTAGGGGTATTGCTAGGGCTTTTGGTTTTAGCTGCTGTGATTCCCAGAGATAGCATCCGTGACAATGTGAAAGAGTCAGCAGAGTATTATTGCGACACGGGACTATTTACCCGGAAGCTAGAAGGGGTAAATGCAAGTGCTGTGGACCACTATGCCGATTCAATACTGGTAGCCATAGCCTATCAATATGATGAGGAAAAACCATTAGAATCAGTAAT
>JAGALE010000450.1 GCA_017625335.1 Lachnospiraceae bacterium | reverse complement strand
GAGGTTAATCTAGAGAATACTTCTCTAAGTGCATCAGATATAGATGATTTATTTGCACAGCTAGAATCAGGAAATGATTCTGATGACATATTTGCTGAGTTTGCAGCCGAGTCTGCTAGTTCATCTTCAGCTAATGATTCTAATGGATTAGATGGTTTAGATTCTATCAGCGACTTGTTTGGAGGAGAAGATAGTTCTAGCTCTAGTGATATAGAATCTATGGATTTGGATGATTTGTTCTCTGCTCTTGGCATAGATGAAACTGAGGGAGTGAAGACTGATAATCACGTATCTGGTGAGGATGATTTAGAACAGCTGTTGTCGGCAACTATGGAAAGTAGCTTTGATGACAGTGCGTTGGCGGATATAGATGATATCAGTGAAACTAAGAAAACGAAGAAAAATAAGGGTAAGTCAAGTGGAGCTAAGTCTGCGCCAAAAGAAAAGAAAACCATGTCTGAGATTTTGTTCGGCTCTCCAGATGAGGATGATGCAGAGGAAGAGAGACTTTTCGAGTTAAAGAAGGCAGAGAAGGAAGCTAAGAAAGCTAAAAAGGCCGAAGAAAAGGAACTTAAGAAGGTTGCAAAGCAGGAAAAGCTTCAGCTTAAAAATGATGAAAATGTAAAAAAGCAAAACGCTAAGGAAGAAAAGAAGCGTAAGAAGGATGCAGAATACCTTGCAGAGATGGAGGCTGAAAAGGGACAGAAGAAGGTTCCAACAGCGGTGGTTATAATAGTTTTTGCAGGTTTTATTGCATTGGGAATATTAGTTATATTGGGTTCAATTAATTTCAATTATTCTCAGGTGATAAAGAAGGCTACAGATTACTTCCAGCGTCAGAGATATAGATTAGCTTATGAAGAGGTGGCTGGAGTAGAGGTTAAGGAAGAGGATGAGCAGCTTCGAGATAGAATATATACGGTTATGTATGTTGAGCGTTTGTATGAATCCTATGAAAATAATATGACCTTGGGAAGACCAGACAAGGCCTTAGATTCCTTATTACGAGGCTTGGAAAAATATGACGAGCATTACGAGGAGGCAGTGGCTCTTGGTATTGCTAAGGATGTTAAGTCTGTAAAGGAAAAAATTGTAAATTCCTTATGGAATACCTATGGACTTACAGAAGCAGCGGCTTATGAGCTGAATTCATTGCAAGGCACAGAGTATAGTGATGCGTTGCTACAGATTTGTGATGGCCTTATGCCAACAGGAGAATAATATGATTTCAATTATTGATTATGATGCAGGTAATATAAAAAGTGTTGAAAAAGCTCTTCAATATTTGGAGCAGGATGTTGTTATCACTAGAGATAGAGATACTATTTTAAGTAGTGATAAGGTAATCCTACCGGGAGTAGGATGCTTTAAGGATGCCATGGATAAAATCAGGGAATATAACCTTGAAAATGTAATCTATGATGTCTGTGATTCAGGAAAACCTTTTCTTGGAATATGTCTTGGATTACAGCTGCTTTATAAAACTAGCGAGGAAAGTCCTGGCGCTACAGGATTGGGGATCTTAGATGGTGAGATTATTAGGATACCTGATAAGCCTGGTCTTAAGATTCCACAGATAGGTTGGAACTCGCTAAAGATTACACCTGGAGCAAAGCTTTTTAAAGGTATAAAGGATGATTCATATGTTTATTTTGTACATTCCTATTACCTAAAATCTAAGAACATAGAGGATGTGGCTGCAACTACAGAGTATTCAACTCTTATTCATGCTAGCGTTGAGAAGGATAATGTATTTGCATGTCAGTTCCATCCAGAGAAAAGCTCAACAGTAGGTCTTACAATTCTTAAGAATTTTGTTGAATTATAATAATAACCCGGCAAATGTCGGGATATTATTTTGATGTTAGGTAGAGTGCTTAATTTGAAGGAGATATAATATGCATACCAAGAGAATAATACCTTGTCTTGATGTAAATAATGGTCGTGTAGTTAAGGGTATAAATTTTGTGAATTTAAAAGATGCAGGTGATCCTGTTGCGGTAGCTGCTGCATATGATAAGGCTGGTGCAGATGAGCTTGTATTTCTTGATATAACAGCTTCCTCAGACTCTAGAAATATTGTTGTTGATATGGTAAGAAAGGTTGCGGAAACTGTATTCATTCCTTTTACAGTAGGTGGTGGAATAAGAACCGTAGATGATTTTAGAACCATACTAAGAGAGGGCGCAGATAAGATATCTATTAATTCTTCAGCCATTAATACGCCAACGTTAATAAGTGATGCTGCTGACAAATTTGGTAGTCAGTGTGTTGTGGTTGCTATAGATGCTAGAAGAAGAGAAGATGGCTCAGGGTGGAATGTATATAAAAATGGCGGTCGTGTTGATACAGGCCTAGATGCCATAGAATGGGCTATGAAGGCTGATAAGATGGGAGCAGGAGAAATTCTGCTTACAAGCATGGATTGCGATGGGACAAAGGCTGGTTACGATGTTGAGCTTACTAGGTTAATTGCTGATAATGTTTCTATTCCTGTAATAGCATCTGGTGGAGCAGGAACCATGGATCATTTTTATGATGCGCTTACCGAGGGTAAGGCAGATGCAGCATTGGCGGCATCCTTGTTTCATTATAAAGAGCTTGAGATAATTGAGCTTAAGAAGTATTTGGCAGAAAAAGGACTTTCTATGAGATTATAGCTTTTGCTAATGATTATTAGAAATAAAGGTATATTGTTTTGATTACGTTAGTTGAAAATTCTATTACAATAGATGAATATTTATATCTGAGATCACAGGTTGGCTGGGTTCAATTGTCTGATAGACAGGCGCAGCTAGCTATCGATAACTGTCTTTACAATGTTAAAGCATTAGATGAAAATGGTTATCTGTTGGGTATGGGTAGAATTGTAGGAGATGGAGCGGTAATATGCTACATACAGGATTTGGTTGTTATTCCTGAGGCTCAGGGTAAAGGTGTAGGTTCTTTGATAATCAATGCATTAATTGATTATGTCAAAAGCATCAAAGAAGAAGGAACTACTATGATGCTGTGCCTTATGTGTGCAAAGGGAAGAGAGCCTTTTTATGAAAAGCATAATTTTATACCACGTCCTACTGAGAAGCTTGGTCCTGGTATGATACAGTATTTGAATAGCATTTAAATTGTATTTGTAGCCTAAGTAATTAGGTGTGAGATTGGATTTATGCAAATAAAAACGACTACCAGAGTATTTCTCTAAAGTAGTCGTTTTTATTTGCATATGTTCAATATTGTTACATGTATTACGTGGTTATTAAGATGCACTTAAGGTGCATAAACACGTTAATGGTAAAGTTATTATTACTCTGCAAGATAAGGCTTAATAGCCGCCATAATATCTTCAGTTTCAGTCTCTGTGTGGATATTTAAATCGATTGGCTTAGAAATATCTAATGAAAAGATACCCATAATTGATTTTGCATCGATAACATATCTACCTGAAACTAAGTCGAACTCTGCGTTGAATCCACTTATATCATTAACAAAACTTTTTACCTTATCAATTGAATTGAGAGAAATTTTAACTGCTAACATCCCAAAACCTCCTTGTTTACATTTCATATTTATGTATGTTACTATAATATAAGTTTACTAATTAAAAGTCAATATTAAGCGGGAGATTTTTACTAAAATGTTTGCTAAGATTATTAACAAAAAATTCAATATATATACATTGGGCTGTAAGGTTAATCAATATGAATCTGATAGTATGGCGGACGAATTAAAGTCCAAGGGACTTAAGCTTGTGAGCTTTAATGAAGGCGCTGATATTTGCATAATAAATACATGCTCTGTAACCAATATGGCTGAAAGAAAATCTAGACAGATTATTCATAGAGCAAAAAAATTAAATCCCAATGCAGTGATAGTTGCTGCGGGCTGTTATGTGCAGGCAGATAAAGCAGAATTAGAGTCTGACAGTAAGATAGATATAGTGGTTGGAAATAATAGAAAAAAAGATATAGCCCGAATACTTGCAGAATATTTTGATGAAAATCAGGTGCAGGATAATTATATTGATATTAATAAACCTTGTGAATATGAGAATATGCTGCTTATAAAGCCGGAGGAACACACTAGAGCTTATGTGAAGGTGCAGGACGGATGTAATAATTTCTGTTCATACTGTATTATCCCATATACTAGAGGCAGAATACGAAGCAGACAGCTAGAGGATGTGGTTGCGGAGATTACAGGGCTTGCGTTGAATGGAATAAAGGAGGTTGTGATAACCGGAATTAATCTATCTTTTTATGAAGATAGTAATGGTGTGGGATTATTAGAACTTTTAAAAGCGGTTAGCCAAATTAATGGAATTGAACGTATAAGAATGGGTTCATTAGAACCGAGAATAATAACAGAAGAGTTTCTTCAGGGGATAGCTAGTGATAAGAAGATTTGTCCACATTTCCATCTTTCTCTTCAAAGTGCATGCAATGAGACACTAAAGCGAATGAATCGCAAGTACACTATAGAAGAGTATATGGAAAAATGCGAGTTGATTAGACAGTATTATGATAGACCTGCTATTACCACAGATGTAATAGTTGGATTTCCTGGTGAGACTGAGGAGGAATTTGCAACTACAAAGGCTAATTTGGAAAAGCTTAATTTATATGAGATGCACATTTTTAAGTATTCAATAAGAAATGGTACTGTAGCTGCTACTATGCCTAATCAGGTGATGGATAGTGTTAAGGATGAGAGAAGTAATGTATTACTAGAAATGGCAGATAGGCATAAGGCGGAATATGAAAATAGCTTCAAAGGGCAGAAGCTGGAAATTCTAGTAGAAGAATATGATAAGGATGAGTCAGGATGTTATATAAAGGGACATTCTGACAGATATATTTACGTGAAAAGAATTATGGATGAAGCCTTTTGCCAAAATAACGTAAACAACATTATTGAGATAGAATATTAGAAAAAGGGTTGTAAGATTTATAATCTATTAATCTGAATAAACAACCATAAGAAGGTTAGAGCGTATAAAATGTACCTCAAAGTGTTAGCTGAATTACGGATTAACATATTGAGGTGCATTTTTGTTTTAGGGTATTAAAGTTTATACTTATCTCTGTTATTAATACTAGTGTTAAAATACGTTTGAATTGACTTATATGATTTGTTGAAATAAAAAAACCTTGAAACTGAATAGTTTCAAGGCTTATAAGCAGTCCGTAGGGGAATCGAACCCCTGTTTTCGCCGTGAGAGGGCGACGTCTTAGCCGCTTGACCAACGGACCATGTCTCTTTCGACCTTTGTTAGTATAGCAAAGGTTAGTGATAATTGCAAGCCTTTTTTTGAAAAAAATAAAAAAAGTTTCAAAGTGATATAATAATAAAGCGGAAACCCTTTGTTTTCAAGGCTTTCCG
>JAGALE010000449.1 GCA_017625335.1 Lachnospiraceae bacterium | reverse complement strand
TTAAATGCTTCTTCTTCAGATACATCACAATAAAACAGTTGCATCTTAAGCAATGTACTATTCCCATCCCTATAGTATTCTGTAGAATTTTCAAAATCAAAAGGGGTTCGTAGAGCTACCAGAGCTACCTCCCTTTCTACAAATGGGTGGTCCTCTAGGGTCTTTTCCCAGTAGCAATATCTAGACCTTAAAAAACCTCCGTCATCATCCATAGAATGAATTATGTAATCAAACAACTCATCTACATGCTTGGGGGATAGTATCTCTGCCACTCGTCTATAAAAATCGTATATTGTCATATATTCCTCCACATTAACAAATCAAGTCATTCACACTTTTTGCACTATAGGCAGTTCCGATTTTCTTCTTAGAATCAGCATACTGGCGAGCGTACTTAAGTACAATCTCTTCACTGCCTGAACCACTCCAGTAATCGCTAAGTGCCTCTATAGCACGAGCCAGTTCTATGTCTTCCTTAATATTAGGCACCTCAACCTCTAAATATATAGGATTAATATGCTGGTGGCTCCACATACCATCATCAGTTAAAAATACAACTGTAATGGCCATATCAAAGTAACACATATCCTTCTCGTCGCCATATTTTTCTATGAAGTCATCCCACATTTCACTACCCTGTACTATTATTCCATACTCTCCAGTTGTGACAAGTCTTACTGGTATTCCTCGCTGAAAGAATTCAGGAAACGGAATATTAATAAAGCTATTTTCAAAATGCTCCTGAGATGATTCGGATGTGAAATAATCCATTTGTTCATTACACCACAGGCTTTCCACATCACCCTTATCATCTATTTCTAAACCTGCTACAGGCAACCATAGATAATCACCAACATCTTGGTCTTTTACCTCGCCAAAAATAGCCTTATTATACAAATCCTTATAATCAGATAAAGGTGGAAGCTGGTTACCCTTAATAATTAACTGCTTAAGTATACTGCATTCCGCTCTTCTACCTGTTGCAAACTTAATTGCGGTACTGGCTTTTTCAAAGTATCCTATTTGCAGCTCATCCTTATCCTCCACAACATAGATAAACTCTCCATTATCATTCTCCTTAAACTTAGCAAGCAGCTTTTCCTCGTGCATTAATCGTTCTTCTATCTGTTCCTGAAGCCCAGTATCCCTTGTCGTATGTGCCAGCTCATTCAAAGCCATAAGTCTATCAATTCGACTACACTCCGCCGCATGCCATATAAGAGTAGCTCTCTCAGAATCTGTAAATGTATGTCCTATCTCATCTAAATATTCTCTTACTTGCTTTGATGGTACTAAATTAATCATTTTCATCATCCTCCAACAAAGAATATGGTTCTTTGGCGATTCGCATAATCACCTTTCTCTTGTGCTCTGGAGTCATGGTGTCGCTGTATGTACTTTCACTACCAAAATTATCTTCGTCAGCATTTTTGTTGGCTGATTTCATAACATTCCACCATACAGTCTGCTCTATGCCACAATCACCACAGGTACGTGGTCCTACAATTCCAAACTTACCCAACTTAGGCGGGTAATCCCAACCCTTAATATAAGCAGCTTCTGCAGTCATGAATTCCTTTTTTCCACACACCTCGCAAATATGCCAAAAAGGCTTATATTCTAATTCTTTGATAAGCTTCTGTCTATCACTTAGTGGATCTATCTGTCCGCCCTTTTCCTTTTCTTCCTGTTCTTTCTTCAGTCTCTCTTGCTCCTGTCTCAGTTCCTCCTTAGCTCTTTCAACTAGCACTAAGTCCTCTGACACCACTCGTTCTCTTATCTCACCATCGGTAACACTAAATATCTTATCAAAGCCCTCAACAGGATTAGGAAACTCTATCTGTGACATCTCATCAAAGAACCTTTCAACAGCTCTCTCATCACCATAGGTGTAAGCCTTAAGATTACGTCTTAACCTTTCCTTGCTTGGTTGCATAACATATATATCTATAGGCTCTTCTGTAACCGCCTTCGCCGCTTCAGTGTATACTATTCGGCGCTTGGCCTTGTAGAGAGTATGCTCTAATATTACATCCTGACCAGCTTCTAAAGCCTCCACCATATCAATTTTAGCCTTCTCATTACAGAATGCCAGATAATTAAAATATTCTTCCATAGACATACTGTTGAGCTCTCTCTCAGATTTTAAACCTCTTTGATACTCACCGATGGATATATGTTTAAAATCTGTAAGAGCAAAATGCTCATCTATAAAATGTGACTTTCCTGATGCAGTTGTTCCCATTACTATAATTAATTTTGCCAAATAACATACCTCCTATACTTTGTGAAGTTATTCTTTAATCTCTTATTAAAGAATTCATATATGTACATTTAAAGCTATAGTTGTAAATATATTGAATATTATGATATATACTTTTTCCTAACAATGCTTTGTCTAATAAAGCTATCTCAGATAAAACACTTTCTCATCCTCTAGCCTTATACAAGCCATATTAGCAGATTTTGACTTATCCAAAAATCCCGCTCCACAATCTATGTTATAGATTACAGAATTAATCTCTGGGCGTTCACCTCTAAACACCTTTCCATCATTAAAAAATATACTGTTAGATATGGTTGGTGTATGTCCTGCTATAATAGTGGTATCTCTTTTCCCTCCAACCATCAAAGCTGCATCTCTTGCATTTGTGTAAAATACCTCTTTTGATAAAGCCATAGTTTTAAGCTGACTAGGTGATGAGTTCTTAGCTAATGGTGAATTAGCCAGGCTATCCTCATCCATGTATCCTGCATGAACAATTATGTAGTCCTTCCCCTCTATCTGAAGTTCCTTAAGATATGGGAACTCATACATTATATCTGCCCACAGTGAAAGCTGCTTAAAATTCACTCCGTACCCATCGATAAGCTGGCCTATAGTTCCATAATAGTCAAAATATTCATCAAGTTCCTTTAGTTTATCATAGCAATGTCTAAGACTAGGATTCTTCTTCATTTCAATAGTAAGCAAATCAACATTAGCAATAAACTCCTCATCATGGTTACCCTTGATAAATTCAACATTAGCAGGCTTACTTTCCATCCACTTAAGCATCTCATAGTTTTCCTTGCCTCTGTCGCAGATATCCCCTGCTATAATAAGCTTGTCCTCTACGCCAAAATCAATCTTCTTAAGCATCTCCTGTAGCTCTGTATATCTTCCGTGCAAATCAGCCATAACATATGTACTCATAACAGTCACCCCCGTGTTTATAAAAAATATTCAATAGATATTTTAGTGAACATTCTTCATTACTATCAAATTTCATTACTATCAAAATTCCTTACTATCAAAATTCCTTACTATATAATTTCCTTCTTAAGCGTCATCTCTTTAGAGTGTTATCTTTCTAAAACATTACATATTCACTTTTTCTATAATCATATTTTATAATCACTAGCTTTTACTATCAATCAACTGGTGGTTTAATCTTTTGTCTATTGCCAACTAAAGCACGCTACCGTGCAAAGCAGATTACATCTGTCATAGCCATTTGCTTACTCGAATGTAATTATCTCAACTATGTCCTCCATAATACAGTGCCAGTTCTCTATATGCTGATCTTCATGCATATGCCCAAAATACCAATCCCTAAAGTCTAATCTAAACTGTAAATCCTCAAAGAATTCCATAAGCTTCTCGCCGCCATCAAATATCTGATAGCCCATCTGCTCTAATATATCCGAAGGTCCTGTGTGAGTGAGAACATAGTCTACCTGATAGTCTACCTTTTCCAAATTTCTTCTTGCTTCCTCAAGTTCTTCCTCGCTAGGGAGCTCTTCTGGCCACCAGGATATTCCCTCCACTCTGTCGTCCTGATCCACAGACCATGCACCACCGAAGGTAAAATAAGTCTCTCCTGCTATATCGTATATCTGACCACGCATGAGATGAATAATTCCGTCATCTATCTCATGGACCTTTCCACCATACCATATGGTAACAGGATACTCTGCAAGCAACTGATGATTGTCATGATTACCATCTATAAATAAGGTTGTAACCGGCAAGGAACGATATATCCTCCTGACCTCATTATCCTGTATTGAATCATCCCAGCATATTCCTGAATCCCCTAAAATTATAAGGTAATCATCCTTAGTAAGTTCATTGTACCTACACTTATATTCAAAGAATCTCACTACCTTATCAATGTCCTTTAAGCCGTGTGTATCTGCGCATAAAAATACCATATCAATACCTCCTAGTAATTTATGTTAAATTTCAGCCAACAGCCTCTCACACATCCTTATTCCTCTTGTTTTTATAGCCTCATTAACACGTGTAAAAAATTGCGTAAATTCCTCCTCTGTGGATGGACGATTATAATCTTCAAAGCTATCAAAATGTCCATCCCAAAGCTCCATAGGCATACCAAATATTTCTTTATTCTCCCCATTATTTGAACCTTCCGCGAGCTCCACAAGCTCTACAAATTCCTCCATAAAATTATCGCTAACGAACTTGTCCCAGGAATACTTACCCTTATCATCCTTGAAGTTCTCTAACCATTTCTCCACCAACTGTACTGACTCTTTATTTTTCACAACATCTACAAGCCCAAGATTATATTTAGGTATTTTCCCGTTTTTCTCAAGAAACCAGTTATAGATAGCAAGCAACGTCAAATCCCAATAATCATTTATCTTATAGTTATTAAAGCCCCTAGGAGAATTGAATTCCACTCCCCTTTTCTTATATGGAATAGGCGTATAATTGCCAATAGTGTGGGTAAGTGCCGCAAACTCCAACGCAGCATCCGGCAGCTTTTTTCCATAACGTCTTATGTAAGCATTTACTGTACCTGCACAGGAATTCATGGTATCACCTCGATATACAAAATCATGCCTATATGCATCTCCTATTTCAAACTTAAGCTTCAGCTTGTTATGGTCCAATGGATTCTTGCTGCTCAAGGATTTGTACAGCTCAATTTCTCTACCTTCATTTCTTACGTAGGGAAATATCTGGGTAAATATGTACATAGTTCTAATTGATACATCTCCCTCAAAGCTTATACCAAGGAGAGAATTATCATTTCTATAAGCAAGGAACCTCTCGTAAGGATTCTCAATATCATAGATACTCTTCCCTGTTTCGACCTCCTTAACGTCCAGCTTGCTGTCGTAAACTGCAAGCTCCACTGCAGTATGACTTTTAAGCTTCTCATCGGTTCGTATTATACTTTCCGCGATATACTTATCACTTTCTTCCTTGCTTAATTCCAATGTTGCACTCCTCTTATTAATATTTTCATTAATATTTTTAATAATATTTTCATTACCTGTCATATTTTCCATAGTAAAGTCCTCCTTTTTATTGCCATGTTATTAGATATCACTGTTTACATTTTTCATTATACTGAGGGATTAGGAGACTTTTTCCACCTTATGTGTTTTCTTCACATTAAATATATTTTTTATTTAGCTCTTTAATTTTTCTCCTTACCTCATCACGCACAGCTTCCGGCTCAAGCACCTCCACCAGCTCAGAGTACTGAAGCGCCCAGTTTGCCATACCATAAGGAGAGCAAAGTACATTTACTATATCGTAATCCGGATTATCCTCATCAGTTTTTATAAATCTAAAATTATCCCCAAACCAATCATGGAGAAATGTATATCCAGGCACTATTCTTTTCGCTTTGTCATCCTTTGTCTTCTTACTTAAAATCCTTAAGGTTATCCACTCCGGCTCATCAAAGGACATGTTAATATGTGACAGATGAAACTCCTCCGTCCACTTGTCAGGAAGATTTTTTACCTGCCTCATTGGAATTCTTGCTTTACCGGCAATTCCCAGCTTCTCATCCACTCCATGGATATCTACCTCTGTCATAAGGTCTACACGCCATATACTCATGGTCTTTATTTCCTCACCATCCTTTGTATATGGCATACAGCCTAGCAGATAGTATTTTCCATGATTTGCAACCAGATAATATGGGCTAAGCTTGTATTTGAATCTTCTGGTAGGCTCCAGCTTTTTGTTATAGGTATAGCCATTAAATTTAAACTCAATCTGAACATTTTTCTCTATGGCTTTGTGGATAATATCCAAATTATTCTTAAGCATTTTTTTATCACACAGCACTGGCTCCTTAATCTTGCGAAACTGACCTGGCTTATACTTATAGAATCTTGTTCCCAGGTTTTCGTATACCTTTCTGGATAACTCCTCAGCCATAGTCTCGTCCAAGCTGCCGTTAGACCATATCCCCTCTATCAGGAGATCAAGCTCATCATAGGAAAATGGGCCACTATAATACAAATCACTAATACGCATAGATATAAGCTCTCTGCTATCTTCATCTGCATACTGAAGGCCTTCTCCCTCATCATACATTTTCTTCCAATCCTTAAAATGTATCCTCCAGTCCTTCTCAGTCTTAAAGTCATCATCCTCAGTATTGTAGTACTTAGCCATGTCCTTTATTAAACGGTTAAAGGTCTGCTTATCTCCCATATATTCATCCATCTCAGGATATCTCTCATCCCATCGCATCTTCTCCTGGGTTGTAGGATGGTTCTTATCGGTATTCCATCTTAGGTAGTCCAATATTCTTGCAAACTTTTCAACTCTTGATGTTTTGTCAATTTTTCTAAGTGCCATGTATGTACCTCCTAATCTTATTAGTATTAATACATTGTAAATAAGTCGTATTTTTCCACCTTGCAATATCATAGGATTAAAAAAGTGGAGATGCTCCACTTTTTATATTGCTTTTCTTACATTATATTGTCACTACTCCTTGTTATCCACATAAAACTCTTCCCCGGTATCAAGACATATACATCCAAGCCTTCCACCTTCGCCCTTGCAGGCACTTCCACAGTCTATGGCGATATGATTGTTACCCTTAAAAATCTTATCCTGATAATTATTACCCTGTATGCATCTAGTTGGAAGATGCCCTGTTACCAAATACTTATTCTCATAATATACTCTACTGTAATCCGGTACCTTAAACAAAAGCTCATAGTAGTGATAATCATCTAGCGGTCTGTCTGGTTCAAAATTAACAAGCCCCGCATGTACCATAACATAATCCTTACCCTTGACAGTTACTTCCTCAAACAAACTAAACTCTTCTATATAATCTATGATGTCCTGCTTTTCCTCAGCATTAAGCTTGTGGAATTCATCTATGGTAACTTGTCCTCCTACGTTCTGCCATTCCATGAGACCTCTAACTATGCCCTCATCTAGAGTCTTTATACTGTCCTCGGTTATTTCCTGATTGAGAAATTTCATGCAGTTTATAGCCATATATTCATGATTGCCTAATATTGGAATCACATTAAAACGCATCATCATATCCTGGAGTATCTTAATACCACCCTTTCCTCTATCAATAACATCACCTAAGACGAATAAGGTATCATCATCTGTAAGATTAATTATCTCCAACATTTCCAAGTAGCCCTCATAGTATCCATGAATATCTGACATACAATAAACCATAGACGCAACCTCCATTATAATATACACGTTTCTTCCACTATAATTATTATTCTACATAATTCTTCAAATACCTTTTTTATTAGAAAATTCACACAAGACCTACAGTCTTGTGTGATCCTTTCTATATTCTCTTATAATTTGGATTCTAAGTTTCTTTATCTGTTCTATGGCACGTTCATCAGCCATAAAGCCTGAAAAAATGTATAAAAATCTACTTTGTGTCTTATTCTCCTCTTTTAGCAAATCATACAGAGCCTCAACATTTCCTTCAAACTCTATATCATCTACTCTAACATAATGTTCTTCTTCAACCACCTGATATCTTACACCCTGTCTGCATATGCTACCCACATGATATATCACTCTGTCCTCTCCCTTAAGCTGCTGATTCTTCCACGGCTCGTACTTATTCTCATAACGAACAGGCTTCTCATTAAGACTTTTCCTTAATAACTCTAATCTCTCTCTTTGCTTTATTACATAATGGTAATCAGTATAGGTGTCAGAATACTTAGGAAGCCTATTCTCTAACAGCTTAATCTGTCTCTCTATCTTCTTGCGGATTATATCACCAAACCTACCATCAAAATAGTCAATTGCCTCATCCTCTGTCTCAAATTCTCTCTTATCTAAAACCTTCTTATCAACCATCAAAGTTACATATTTCATACACATACCCCTTTCTATGCAAATAACCAATCTCACATCATAATCTAAGAGTAATATTTAATTATCAATGTACTATTTATATTGTTATTATAATAATAGGCAAGTCCATTTTTTCCACCTTTTAAAATATTGAAATAAAAAAAGTGGAAATGCTTCCACTTTTTTTAATCTATATTTAAGCATCTATACCCTTTGGCAGCTTCCTTCTCACAATAATAAAGCATATTACATGGGCCATAAGAGTAAGGAACCAGGACACAGGATATGTGATATATATCATCTCTATAGTGTGGAATTCCGGCATCTGAAATACTGTAGCAATCCACACAAGCCTAAGTCCACAGGCACCGATTAAAGACACTATCATAGGCATAATGGCATAACCTAAACCTCTGAGAGAGCCTACCATTGTATCCATCATTCCACACAGGAAATATAGACTTACTATGTATTTTAATCTAACCAAGCCTGCATCCACAACCGTCGGGCTGTTAGTGTAAAGTCCTAAAAGCGGCTCTCCTAAAGCTATAACCACCATACTA
The DNA here is from genome assembly GCA_017625335.1 of Lachnospiraceae bacterium. Classification (GTDB taxonomy): domain Bacteria; phylum Bacillota; class Clostridia; order Lachnospirales; family Lachnospiraceae; genus Coprococcus_C. The sequence continues at coordinate 14,474 of JAGALE010000449.1, read as the reverse complement.
AGTCCAAGTCCTACCAGGAACACATACAGCTGAGCGGTGTATAAGATTTTGTTGATTCTATCGTATCTTCCCGCTCCCACATTCTGGCTGGTAAAGGATATGGCCGCCTGATGAAATGCATTCATAGCCACATACACAAAGCCCTCTATATTAGCTGCTGCAGAGTTACCCGCTACTATGGTTTCTCCAAATCCATTTACGGAAGACTGAATAACTACGTTAGACAGCGAAAAAAGCATTCCCTGAAAGCCTGCAGGAAGTCCCACCTGAAGTATCTTGATAAAGTTTCCTTTATCTATTCCAAGACATCTTAGGTCTAGATGAATTCCTCCAGTTTCCTTTATAAGACATCTGATTACAAGCACGGCTGAGATACACTGTGATATAACAGTTGCTAATGCTACACCTGCCACATCCATATCAAGCTTGATTACAAATATCAGGTTTAGCACCACATTTACCACTCCTGAAAACATTAGGTAGTATAATGGTCGCTTGGTATCTCCAACTGCACGAAGTATGGCTGCACCGAAGTTATACACCATATTTGCAACCATTCCTGCAAAATATATTCTAAGGTATGTAGTGGCAAGATCTAAAACCTTCCCCGGAGTATCCATCCAGATAAGAAACTGTCTAGCACCAACCACACCGATTACTGTCATTATAAGTCCACTAATTATACTTATGGTGATTACAGTATGAACTGCTTTCTTAAGATCATCAAATTCTTTAGCTCCATAGTAGTGAGCTACCAAAACGTTAGCACCCACAGAAAGACCTACAAAAAGATTAACCAAAAGATTAATAAGTGATGATGTAGAACCAACTGCTGCCAAAGAGTTGTCTCCCGCAAATCGACCAACAACAACTATATCCGCAGCATTGAAGAGAAGCTGTAATATACTTGAGAACATGAGCGGCACTGTAAAGAGAAACATCTTCTTCATGATAGAGCCAGAACACATATCCATCTCGTATTTAGTTTTATTCTTTCTTAAACTAAACATACTAATTACCTCTTTAAAATGTTTTACTCTTTTTTGTAGGGAAATTCAATCTTAATAATAACCAAAAATGTAGGAGAAATGAAGGGATTTTTTGGTTCTTTTGGGCCTATGGGCTTGCTATTTTTCTACAGGCCCACACTTTCATCATTCATGTCTTTGATTTTGTCTTACTTTGGGCCTATGGGATTGTTTTTGCTTCATAGGCCCAACTATTAGATATATCTGCCTTTGTTCTTCTCTTGCCTTGGGCCTATGGGATTGCTTTTGCTTCATAGGCCCAAACATAGACTTTCTACTTCTTCAAAAAAGCCCATCGCATAATCTGCCCCATCAAAAAACCTGGCGCAATTTTGCGCCAGGCTAAACTTAACAATATATCTACAATATGTCTTCTACAAATCCACAATAAATCTACAACAATAAATATTATATAAAATAATATCATTATTTTATCATACCTACACCAAAGCAAACTATGCCACTGCTTCTCCCTCAGTATTTCTCTTTCTGAACGCTATGAAGCAAAGTGCGCTCACCACCATAAGCATAGGATAGAACATATAAGGAATTATATCAAATGGTGTAAGACCTGTAAGAGTTGCTGCTGATAAAAGCTGCGCTCCATAAGGAATAAGTCCCTGTCCTACTGATGCGAATATATCAAGCAAGGATGCGGAACGTCTAGGATCAACTCCATATTCTGTGCTTATTTCCTTTGCTATAGGACCAGCCATAACTATGGCTACTGTATTATTAGCGGTACAGCAATCTACGGCAAGGGCAAGACCTGCAATTCCCACCTCTGCACCCTTAGGTCCTTTGATAAATTTCTTAAATATCTTAAGAATAAATTCTATTCCACCATATTCCTTCATAAGGGCAACGATACACGCAACTACAATAGAGATTACTGTAATGTCATACATACCGGTTACACCGCCACCTACTGCAGTAAACATATCAGCTGGCGCTATGGCATCTGTTGCAACGCCCACAATCAAGGATACTACTATTCCACTAATAAGCACTATAAACACATTGATACCTATAAGTGCTCCTATTAAAACTAAAAGATAAGGAATTACTCTTACTATATTATAATCAAGCTCTGCTGTTGTAACACTACCACCATCCTTTGTAATAAAGAAGAAGATAATAATAGTAATAATGGCAGCCGGAAGGACTATGAAGAAATTCTCCTTAAACTTGTCCTTCATCTCACAGCCCTGAGTCTTAACCGCTGCAATTGTTGTGTCTGAAATCATAGAAAGATTATCACCAAACATAGCGCCACAGGCAACTGCACCGATGCATATGGCCATAGAAAAGCCAGTCTTTTCACTAATTCCTACGGCAATTGGTGCAAGTGCTGCGATAGTTCCCATAGATGTTCCCATAGATACTGATATAAAGCAGCCTATAACAAATAAACCTACAACCGCAACAGATGGTGGAAGTATTGAAAGTCCCAAATTAACTGTACTCTCCACACCTCCAGCAGCACTTACCGCTCCTGAAAATCCACCTGCAAGAAGGAAGATTAAACACATGGTAATAATATTGTCGTCTCCCACTCCCCTAGCAATAACCTTAATCTTGTCATCGAATTTCAAGTCTTTATTCTGCACAAAAGCCACACAAAGTGCTATAAGAAATGCCACTATTGCCGGCATGGCATAAAAGTCTCCTGTTATAATTCCTGAGCCTATAAATATTAACAGGAATACTAATATAGGCAGCAGAGCTATAGCTCTTGGCTTTGGTGAGTTAATTGATGTTTCGTACATACTTGCCCTACCTTTCTATAAATAATTATTACGTAAAAATATCATCTAATTATATCACAAGATGATTATAAAAGCCACGATAGGATACCTTTCATCTTCTCCAAAAATGACTTCTTAAATACTTTTTTCACATAAAAAATAAGATGCACTGAAGTATATTTAAAATTAAACAAAAAATCTACAAAATTTTTACATATTTTCAGTAAAAAGTAAATTGTCAACATAGCAATTTTGTGTTAAATTATCTTTGGTAGCATTTTCACCAAACTTATTATTTTTATAAAAGGGAGAATAAAATAATGAAGAAAGTTTATGAAGGAAAGACAAAAGACGTTTTTAGTCTTGACAATGGCAACGTAATGTTAAAGTTCAAGGACGACTGTACTGGCAAGGACGGCGTTTTTGATCCAGGTGAGAACTCAGTAGGTCTTACTATCGAGGGTATCGGTAAGGCGAACCTTCAGACATCTATCCACTATTTCGAGTTACTTAAGGCTGCTGGTATTAAGACTCATTACGTAAGTGCTAATCTTGACGAGGCAACTATGGAGGTTCTTCCAGCTACCGTATTCGGTCACGGTCTTGAGGTTATCTGCCGTCTTGTTGCTACAGGAAGCTTCATCCGTAGATACGGCGAGTACATCCAGGATGGTACTGTTTTAGAGGGTGGTTATGTAGAGTGTACATTTAAGAATGATGCTTTAGGTGATCCACTTGTAACAAGCGAGGGTCTTGCAGCTCTTGGTGTTATGACTGAGGATATGTTCAAGAGCATGAAGGAGCAGACTCTTAAGATTACTAAGATTGTTGCTGATGACTTAAAGACTCTTGGTCTTGACCTTTGGGATATTAAGTTCGAGTTCGGTTACAACAATGATGAGGTTATTCTTATCGATGAGATCGCATCAGGTAACATGAGAGTTTACAAGGATGGAAAGATTGTAGATCCTGTAGAGCTTACTAAGATTATTAACAATCGTTAATTATATTTACAAAAAATGGAGAGTGCCTCGGCACTCTCCATTTTTTCACCAAATTAAATACTATTTATCATCATCCAAAAGTTTTGGTGTATTAGCATTAACAGACGAAATAACACTATGCCCTATCTGCTTTTCTAAGGCCTCACGGGCTATTTTTGCAATATTTCCACCTTGTACTGTTACATCCTTAGCCTCGTCAATCCCCTCTGGATTTGTACTCTTAGATATCTCAGTAGTAGATATTTCCGCAAGAGCGTTTAATACCAACTCTGTGTTGGTCATATTATCCCTAAGATTTTCTTTTTTTAGATTCTTATATTCCTTATACTGCTGTACGGTTTTGCCAGACCATGTTTTTGTAAGTATGTTAGTAAGGGTTGCATAATCTTTACTCTCAGTAACACCTGCACGATTCCACTCAGCAGTCATGTCCTTTCGTATCTCTATAGATTTTAGACGCTGTGTTATCCAACTCTCTGAATAACCCTTTTTACGATAGATATCAATTGCTCTGTCGATAGATATCTGTGGGTCTGCCATCTCATCCAATCTTTCTTTGCCCACTTGGGCTAGCCACAGTTTAAATGGTTCTGCTTTTTTAGATGGAATGGACTGTATTATACGAAGAAGATGCTGGGAATTTGCACAATCAGTTCGTCGCATTTTTCCGTCTGCTGCCTTCAATTTGAAACGTACGATTTTTTCGTACGTTTCAGTAGCGCCTTCATCCTTAAGCTTTATCTTCAAGTCACTCCAATATCTTTTGGGATTATCGGTACCTACCAAAACACTACATACATCAACTATAGAGAAGTACCACTCCTCCTCATCTGCATGCCACAGTTTTCTGACCTCATCATCAAATACAAAATCTCTTTCTTTTTCTGTTAATAATATCTCATCATCAATCTCTACAGGAACCGTTTTGTCAGATTTATCATCATACACATATACTACCATAATGTACACCCCACTTTTTACCTCATTATTAGAACGTCTGTTCTTATTTATCGTAACACCACAACTTGTTTCTGTCAATATCAAAATTCGTCTTTTCTCGAAATACCGCAAATCCGAATATTTGAATTTATTTCCTCTAAAATGCCTTATTCCATGTATATATACAAAAAATGGGTTGTAAAAAACAATATCATATAAGTCATTGTTTTTTACAACCCAAATATTTATGCTAATCTCTCATCATATACCGCTCTTTCACCACCAATAAACTTGGCCCTTGTTCTAGCACATACAAGATGTGCCTCTCCAATCTTATCAGTGCTGATTCTGAGTGGAACAGCCACATCCTTAAGATGCATTCCGATCAAGGTGTCTCCTATATCCATTCCCGCATCAGCCTTTATATGCTCTACTGCCACAGGATTTGCAAATGTTTTGTATGCAGTGGTTGCAAATGAACCTCCTGCTTTAGGCTGAGGTACAACATTTACTAGCTGTATACGGTCTCTAACTGCCAGTTCCTTCTCTATGATAATGGCACGATTTAGATGCTCACAGCACTGAGCTGCAAGGTATATTCCATTTGCGTTTAACGCATCATATATTCCTGCAAATGTAGCCTGTGCCACATCTATACTAGATGCCTGTCCTATGGTTTCTCCGATTATCTCGCTGGAGGAGCAGCCTACCACCAAGACATCTCCTGCCTGAAGTTTACTCTTCATAATAACCTCTTGGGTTGCGGATTTTGCTTGGTTATATATTTTGTCATTGAACCTTTCTGTTGTTAATATGTTATTGTTCATAATAGTTCTCCGCTTTATATTTTCGATATATTTTAGCCTTATATCATCTTGTATTTTGGATTAAATAATGCGAAAATTACAAAATCTATCCCAAAGCATTACTACACAAAATCTTTTTATGCATTCTAAAGTGGCGAAGCATATTGCGAATGAAATTTCTATTCAGGTTACTCATTTTATTTGGTTCCATTAGCTTCGCCTCCTTCCAACACATAATTATTAAATTACATTTTACCATACTTATATGTGAATTCCCAGATGTTATTTTACTTAATTTTTGTAAACTCTTCATACTTAAAATATTATATTATTATAGAAAAAACTTTACCCTATCATCTGGCAATACTCCTCTAAGCAACTCAAGTTCTATAATCTTTTTATTTTACCATTCTCCATCTCATATACTTCATCACATAGTATATCTATATCTTCTGTATTGTGACTCGAAATAAGCATTGTAACACCTTTATCTTTCAAGGAAGTCAATATATTTCTCACATCTATCACTCCTTTTTTATCCAATCCATTTAAAGGTTCATCTAATATTAATATGTCTTGATTCTCCATTATAGCTTGCGCTATTCCCAACCTTTGTCGCATTCCTAGCGAATAATTACACACCCATTTTTTGTCATAAGGATTAAGGCCAACTAATTTCATAATCTCCTTAACTTTTCCTTTATCAATACACTTTCTTATAGATGCCAAATTTTCTAAATTTCGTATTCCTGACAAATAATTAGAAAAACCTGGATTTTCAATTATAATTCCTACATCAGGAGGAAAATCAAAATCTTTTCCCACTATCTTACCTTTCACTTTTATTTCTCCACAATCAGGATTAACAAAACCACATATAGTTTTCATTAAAATTGTTTTTCCAGAACCATTTTCACCAATCAATCCACAAGACATACCTTTATTTATGTTCAGATTTACATTTTTTAAAACCATAGTATTCTTATAAGATTTACTTACATTTTTAACAGTAATCTCATCTTGCATAATTCATTTCCTCCATAAGCGATTTCCAAAAAAATATATAAAGATAATTAAAAAAAACGATATAACCAAGGTTCCTTCATAATCAAATCCATATAAATTCATAACATTTGAACGCCTCAACATCAAAAAATTCCCATAAAAGACAATACATCGATTATTGAGTTTTCCATAAAAAATGGATATAATTTCTAGTAGTATTAATATATTAAAACTCAATTGAGGATTCAAATAAAAACTTAATAATTTGAAAATATAAGTTATACATGTTAGCACCATTATCCACAGCAAAAATGCATATATAAAACTTAAATTTACTTTCCCATACATTCCATATTGCATAAGATAATATATAAAGAAACAGATAGACACCAACATAGCAACAAAAAATGCGAGTTCTCTACATTTTTTCCTCCACCACTTGCTTATTTCTCTGTATCTTATCAAGATTAAATATTGATATTCTGTATCTTGTTTATGTATTATTTTGCTAATCAACGCGAAAAACAATACTACAAACAAGGTATATGTTACAATTTTAAACACATTATAGTCTGATATATCATAATTCAATCCAAATATTACGTCTTCCATATTCACTCCATTTTCAACACATCTATCTTTTTTACAATGTAGATACCAATATTATATAAAATGATAATACTACAAGAAAAAAAACATATTGAATAAACAATCGTTGGACGATAATTATTAACTGATAATCTATAAATTCTCGATAGTCCATAATATGAAATGTATTCAAAAACACTAAATACTGGCACAAACTCAACTATCACATCCAGAAACCATAATAAGAGTACAGTTATTGCACCTACAATTGTCTTCTTCATTATGTCAAAATATATTATAGTTATACCACTTACCATTCCTATCATCATACTTAAAACGAAGGTTATAATTCCAATAAAATTAGGATTATATTTTGTCAAATTGTATGAAAAAGAAACTATGCTTCTTATTCCAATCTTTTCCGGAGAAAATTGACTTGCTGTCAAAAAAGCATCACTCCATTCTGGTTTTAAATCACATAAACCATTACTCGCAACCAAAATACAAACCATAATAAACAAATTCAAAAGGGTTATCTCAAGAAACACATATATCCATTGAGTATTTAACCATATTTTTTTGTTCATTCTAACCAAATAGAATGTCATACTACTATCAGAAAAACATCCCCCTTTAATCAACAATATAATTGCAACAATATAAATCAATTGAGATTGTCTTGTAGACATAAACGCAACATACAATTCAAAAAAATTCATACTTTGGGAGTTTTCTATTAAATAATCAGATACATTGGAAAAACAATACTGAATTATCAAAAATATGCTTAATAGCAACAAGTATACGCTTACATTATGTACTTCAAGTTTTATTATAGCCTTCACATATCTAATTACTTTTTTATATTCCACGTTTCTTATACCTCATTTTAATTTCAACAAATATTATTACTATAAATAGTGTTGTCAGCAAAATATTATACAAAACACTATGAATAACTCCACCATACTCCATATACATAACCGAACCCTTTAATAAAGTCAAACCCGGATCCAATCTCTCAAGTGATAACAACTGAGTTATGTATGAAATAAAAACAAATGCTATAAATGGCGACGCAACAATAACATATCGGTTTCTTAAAATATACGAAGCCATAATCCCTACTAATGGCCAAGGTAATGCATATAATACAAAGCATACACAATATACCATATATACAAATAAGCTATTTCCATTAACGATATACTTCTCCCAAAATGTCCCCTCATAATAATATGCCATAGTTTGACCTGGTTCCCAAGTTGCTCCAAGCAACAAGCATAGTATTGTAAAACATAGTATGGAAACTATAGTTACAATTAACACCGTAATAATTGCTGACAAAATCTGTGCCCCATAATATTTTACTTTGTCATTAGCTCTGATAATTTGATAATAGGTATATTTGTGGTCAATCTCGTCAACATAATAGTAAAGGAATGGTATTGAAACAAGCAATGGCGCAACAACGTGGGAGACCCCCAACGAGTTAGTTAAAACAAAGCAATACAAAACCCCTATGTTGTTATTCTTTGCATATGATAAATCTTCGCAGCATCCAATGATCATCAATAATGTTAATACTATTATACAAACATAAATCACAGGACACTTTATTATTCTTTTCAAAATCCACATAATTGTTTCTCCTAATTTAAAGCATATATATATCCAGACTTTACGTCAACTAACGTTCTTAATTCTATGCCGTCTATCTCAATTAAGATATCATATACTGGCATAAGAACATATTGATTATTTCGTAAATATGGCATATATATTATTTCTGATTCTTTCACAATAAAATCAGTATCCATTTCCTTACTTGTATCTTTTTGTATCTCATTATAGTACAATAATATTTTTTCACATACGTCATCTGTTGTCAAAAAATCTTCTTCATACAATTCTTCATCTATTCCTTTTATATCTAATAAATTCGAAACAAAGCAATACACACCATACTTTTCATCAATACAAATTTCAATATATGACCCAGATAAAGTTTTATCAGAACCAGAAACGGATATAACCTTATTACCCAAAAGCATTTTTCCACCATATTCAAAATTGTATTCAAAAACAAAACTTCCATTTGTACTTTCTTTAGTTTTTAATATTCCACTCCACTCATCTATATCAAGAGCCGACAAAATATCTTCGGATATTTTTCTTGCAGTCTTATCGTCAATATCCATTAATATTTTATCGTTATAATATATAAAGCTCGTATCATAAATGTCCCAGTAATGTGTTACACCATCTACAGCAATTTCTCCTCTTCTAGTTCCGTCCCAATCACATCCACATATTTCTTTTATAAACTTGTTATAATCTATTTTTTTATTTTCTACTGCGAGAATGTTGCATTGCCTCTGTCGTATTTCTATATCGCTTTGACTCTTCTTAGCAGTATGATCTACACATCCAAACAGAAAAAGCAAACACACACCATACAGTATAACAAAAATCTTCTTCATCTTTTCTCCTTAAAACAGGCATAGTAAAAACTATGCCTGCCCATCTATGGTTTCCATGTGCCTGAAACTGAAGCTGCATAACCAGAACTAGTATCAGTTTGAATTCTAAATAATATGGATAATTATATTGCCCATATCCCGAGTAATATGTAGGACATTTTAATCCAGTTCCAGATAAGGCTGCCACATCAGAAGCCGCATCATCATTAGTTCCTGATCGCATTCTATACCACAAATAATAACTTGAATTGTTGTTATATGTTTCAAATTGAATAGCTGCATAGGTATTTGTATTATCCTTTCTTACAGTCCCTGACGATGCTTTTCCACCCGCAGATTGCATATAAAAACTAAATGTATTATTATAATATCCTGCATTTGATACTATACCTATTGACATAATAGCAACTATACTTAATACAACCATTGCCTTTTTTGTTAACTTTTTTAACATTAGTATTCCTCCTCTTTAACAAACTTTTCCCTTACTTCATCAGGTTCTTCTTCCTGATAACACATCCAGACAGATGCATCATTGGCGGATACCTTTGCCATTTCTTCTCCACCAAATTTCAGCAAATTACACATTAGTTCCTTTAGCATATTTCCTCCTTCCCGCAAGTATTAATATCCCAACCAAAAATAATGTACAAGTAAATACATAGTATATTTTTAAACCTGCAATAATTAAAATCACATCCATTATTGAAAAGACAAGCACTGTTAACCTACCATATATTTTATTCTTACTTATTTGTCTATAACTCAACCGCTTGTGTGGATTCTCTAATGGAGCATATATAAAAATAACCATCAAAGAGAAAAATATCATTAAAAATAAAACTGCATTATGAATTTGAAGTATCTTGCAACTTGTTCGGAATCCACATGATATCATCCAAAGAATAATATCTAGTGCTATACACGTTATTTTTTTACTTGCATGATAACCACCCACATATCTCCTCGTAATGATGAAGACAAACAAAAAAACGACGGTTTCTAGCAACTGTTCAAAAATGAAACCAAATATAATCAAAACAATTATTTGATTTAAGCTGTTTAAAAGTATTGCAAATCCATATCGATATATTTTTATCTCATCCTCTTTTATATAGTTATTCTTATACAAATAAAAAGCTATGATGTTCGAAAGCATTTTCCTCTCCTTTTCGACATCATAGCTAATTATATTTATTCTTTCAACAAAGGGGCAAAATCAGCAGGTTTTAGGCAAAAATAGCATTCCTGATTCCTTTATACAGGAATGTAAATTATAGTTTGAAAGTATTTACACTCTTCCTTAACGTAATATATACCATCCATCTGCTTTACTCTTTTTTCAACACTCTTTAATCCAAATCCATGCTGATGCTTATCAGTTTTTGTGGATTCTAATGTTGCGTTTTTCGCCAAAATTGATTCTGATATTTTATTTTGTAGCTTTATATTTATCATTTGACCACTATTACTTATGTTAAGTTTTATTTGTTTATCCTCTTCTTTTTTCTCAGCCTCAATTGCATTATCAAGCAAATTGGACAGTATAACGCATACATTTATTGTTATTTTTTCCGGTATTACACATGTCATATTAATCTCCAAATCTATGTTATTTTCTCTACATGTAATTATCTTATGATTCAACACAGAATTTAATTGTCTATTAGATGTAAGAAATACGTTATCCTTTGACAACCAATCCTTGGTTATACCATCCAATATTTTATCAATATCATCATATTTTTTTTGTTTTAGTAAGTCACCAATCACTACAATATAATGTTTTATATCATGCTTTATTATATTCGTATTTTCATATATTTCTTGAATTTTTTGTATATATTTTTCTTCCTCTTCAAGATGCATTTTCATCTTTTCATTCTCTATTTTATAATAATCTTGTATGTTAATTATATGTTGACAAACACATATGCCAAAGCTCATTGCAAACAAGGCTATCGAAATTAATACTAAATACTTCTCGCTTTCATAAGCAAAAACATCTTGTACATATAATTTCACAAGCATTATTCCTATAGTTATAGTTCCTATAAACAAAATAACAGTTACTGCGCAATGTTTATAGTCCAATTTATGCTTATCATTATAATATATGAAAAGAGATGCCAAAAATAATAATATAATCTTATTTACTATAAGCACTAAAACTCTCTCTATACTTCCCGACTCAAGAATTATGTTATTACTCAATTTTAATATAAATGCAATTCCGTACACCGCTATCATATTACTCAGCATTAATATTACGTTCCAAATTATATTAAAATATATTTTTTTACCTATTCCTTGCTCTAGAAAAAAAACTTCGTAGAGTAACGATAATAAAAAAACAATAATAACTTGACCTAAAATATTTCTAATTTGTACTGGAAAAAAGCTAACAGCGACTGAGAAACTCACTGTTCCTATAACATATATTATTGTATTTATATTTTTTCTTCTACCACATATTAAAGACAAAAAAACAATCGCTCCAAAACCGTCCAAAAGAGTTGCCATTAACTCACTCACCCTAAATAACAATTCCATTTACATATTTCTCCATCTCTACAGCATACAACAGTTTTATTTTTTCCGCATTACTACGACTCACTGGTAACTCCACGCCATTTTTCAAAATCACTTTTTTTGTACCAATCGTTTTTATTCGTCTTATATTAACCATATAGCTCCCATGTGTTTTTATAAACCCGAAATCCTTTAACCTTTCATCACATGATGATAATTTGATTCTTAGTTTATATACCTCGTCATTTACATAAAAGTACACATAATGTTTTTTACTTTCTAGAAACCAAATGTCATATATAGGAAAACAACAAGTTTCCTTTGAATTAGAAAATGTAATAATATATGTCTCCTTTGCTATTTTATTAATTAGATACAATATAGCTTCCTCTAATTCTTTATTTAAATGACTTTTTCTTATAAATCTGATAGGATTTGAATGAATTGCTTCAAAAACCATATCATCACGATTCGTAACAAAAACAATATTAATTCGGGAACTTATCCTCCCTAAGTAATCCGCAACTCCCAAACCTGACAATTCCGGCATATCTATATCCAGAAAGACGATATCAAATTTGATTTCATCTATAGCTTCAATCAACTGTTTTCCTGATGGAAACTTGTGTAACCTACATTTTTCTTTTTTATCATCAAATATTTTTTGTATTTTATTATCTATTGATTCAAGAAACATTAAATCATCATCACATATTGCAATTTCTATCATAAATTCTCCATATACAATATAAATTTATTACATAATATCACTAATCTTTAGCTATCTTTACCAACCTACTAGTCCCCAGTCTGTCAGCTCCTAGCTCTATGAACTTCTCTGCATCATCAAATGAAGTTATTCCTCCAGCGGCCTTAATCTTTACCTGTGGACCTACGTACTTTTTCACAAGAGCTACATCCTCGAAGGTTGCTCCTGAGGTTGAGAACCCGGTTGAAGTCTTAATGTACTCTGCTCCAGACTCTGTCACTATCTCACACATTTTAATCTTCTCTTCTTCCGTAAGAAGGCAGGTTTCAATTATTACCTTAAGTAGCTTTCCCTGACAGGCTTCCTTGATTGCTTTTATCTCTGCGAGTAAATCATCGAAACGACCATCCTTTACCCAACCTATATTGATTACCATATCGATTTCCTCAGCACCGTTAGCCACTGCGTCTGCTGTTTCGGCTACCTTTACAGCTGTGGTGGAGTATCCATTTGGAAAGCCTATTACTGTGCAGATTGGAAGCTTACCAGCCACATAATCTGCTGCCTGTTTGACATAGGATGCAGGAATACAGGCAGATGCTGTGTCATACTTTATAGCATCATCTAGGATTGTCTTGATTTCTTCCCATGTTGCTGTTTGGGCTAACAATGTATGGTCAACTATATTTAATATTTCATTCTTATTCATGTTCTTATATCCTCCACATTTCCCTCTACAAATTCACAGTGGGAGATAATCTAATACCTCCCACCTAACTTGTTTTATTACACCAGCTTATCAAGCACAGAATAACCGATAGTTCCCTCTGGCATCTTCACGCCAAAGTTATCTGTAATACTTGCACCAAGTACTGCAAATGTATCCGCATCACCCATCATTCCACCATTCATAGACGGTGAGTATGCGATTAAGAATACATTTTCCCTAGTGTGGTCTGTTCCTATATGAGTTGGGTCATTGCCATGGTCTGCTGTAAGAATAAGCAGGTCATCCTCATTAAGCTTTTCCATAAGCTCACCCAGCTTAACATCGAAGCGCTCTATCTCCTCACCGTATCCAATTGGGTTTCTTCTATGTCCCCAATTAGTATCAAAGTCAACCAGATTAACAAAGCAAAGTCCGGTAAAGTCCTTATCAGCAATCTCTATAGTTTGCTCCATACCGTGAACACTAGTCTTAGAACGATTACTCTCAGTAATTCCCTCTTCTACGAATATATCACTTATCTTACCAACAGATATAACGTCTAGACCTGCGTCCTTTAAAGCATTTAGCGCAGTAACACCGAATGGTTTTATGGCATAATCGTGACGATTGCTAGTTCTGGTAAATGCACCTGCCTTATCTCCAAGATATGGCCTGGCAATAACACGTCCTACCTTCCACTCATCCTTCATAGTTATGTCACGAGCGATTTCACAGCAACGATAAAGCTCATCTAAACCAAATACCTCTTCATGTCCACATATCTGCAAAACTGAGTCTGATGATGTGTACACAATCATAGAATCTGTGGCTAGCTGCTCCTCTCCTAGCTCATCTAAGATAGCTGTTCCACTAGCACTCTTATTACCTATAACCTTGTGGCCTGTTCTCTCCTCTAACTCCTT
>JAGALE010000448.1 GCA_017625335.1 Lachnospiraceae bacterium | reverse complement strand
TTAATACTATGCAGAGTATATCTGAGATTGAGGGAGAAATCCTTTGTGCAGTTGCTGTTAGAGCCAATGGTGAGGCTAGACTTATAGATAACTTTATGATGAGTGTTTAAATATACTAAGATGTGCGTAGTGGTTCAGTGTTGATATAATAATAAATATAATAGCTTGAGCTGATTTGCCCCATCTTAGTTTATATGTTAAAATAAGGAGACTTAATATGCTTATAAATATGTTAAAAAGTAAAATACATCGTGCTACAGTAGTTCAGGCTGAGCTTGACTATGTGGGAAGTATAACTATAGATGAAAAGCTTATGGAAGCTGCCGGTATCAATGAATATGAGCAGGTTCAAATTGTTGATGTAAACAATGGTAGCAGATTCGAAACCTATGTAATAGCAGGTGAGCCGGGAAGTGGTATGATTTGCTTAAATGGTGCAGCTGCAAGAATGGTTTCAACAGGAGATAAGATTATCATTATGTGTTATGCACAGATGACTCCTGAGGAGCTGAAGGAGCATAGTCCTAAGGTTGTGTTTGTTAATGATGATAATTCTATAAGCAGGACTACTAACTACGAGACGCATGGATTGTTGAAGGATATGTGAGAACACATTTAGTCAAGCGGCTGCATAGCAGACATTTGACTGATGTGCGCGAAGCATAATGTGACATAGATACATTATGGTCTGTGTGCAATCTATAATCAGGGAGGATGATAATATGTTAAAGGATAATCGAATTATACTTGGGGTAAGTGGAGGAATTGCTGCGTACAAAATGGCAAATGTAGCTAGTATGCTAGTAAAGCTTCATGCGGATGTTCACGTTATTATGACAGAGGCAGCAACACATTTTATTACACCTCAAACCTTCGAGGTACTTACAAAGAACAAATGCTATGTGGATACATTTGAAAGAGATGGGGATATTCATGTACCACATGTAACACTTGCAACTACTGCGGATGCATTTCTTATTGCTCCAGCTTCGGCGGATGTTATAGGTAAGATTGCAAATGGTATAGCTGATGATATGCTTACAACCACAGTTCTTCCGGCGACATGTCCTGTTATTATAGCACCTTCTATGAATGTGCATATGTATGAGAATAAGATTGTGCAGAGCAATATAAGCAAGCTTAAAGAGTTTGGATATGAGATTATAGATGCTGATTCAGGCTATCTTGCATGCGGAGATACAGGTAAGGGAAAGCTTCCTAAGGAAGAAATACTTGTTGAATATATCCTTAAGGCATGTGCCAAGGAAAAGGATATGGATGGTATTAATATCCTTATTACTGCCGGAGCAACTCAGGAATCTATAGATCCTGTTAGATATATTACTAATCATTCCACAGGTAAGATGGGCTATGCATTTGCCAGAATGGCTATGCTTAGAGGAGCTAATGTTACCCTTGTGACAGGAGAGACAGCTCTAGAACCACCTATGTTTGTGGATGTGGTAAAGGTTAAGTCTGCAAGAGATATGTATGAAGCGGTAATAAGCAGAGTAGATAAGATGCAGGCAATAGTTAAGGCTGCCGCTGTGGCAGATTATAGACCTGTAAATGTATCAGATCAAAAGATTAAGAAGAAGGACGGAGACATGAATATCTACTTAGAGAGGACTGACGATATTCTTGGAACCATTGGTGCAAACAGAGTAGATAAGCAGGTTATCTGTGGATTTTCTATGGAAACTGAGAATATGCTTGAAAACTCTAGAGCTAAGCTTGCTAAGAAGAATGTGGATATGATAGTTGCTAATAATCTTAAGCAGTCTGGTGCCGGTTTTGGTACAGATACTAATATTGTGACTATAATTACTGCAGATGAGGAGATTGAGCTTCCTATTCTCTCAAAGGAGGAAGTGGCTGATAGAATATTAGATAAGATGGGTGACGTTTTTCATCAAAAGAATATATAATTATTGAATTATAGGATGTGCGAGAATATTGCACATCCTATTTTTGGCGAAAAAATTTTACCAAGAATTGCAATTTTACCGAAATAAGGGTTGCCATAATGTGACAATTAGATTAAAATTGTATATGTATTTTTTAGAAAAGAGGTACTGTAGATATGGAAGCTTACAAGCAGGAATTTATTGAATTTATGGTTGATTGTCAGGCTTTAAAGTTTGGCGATTTTACACTTAAGAGTGGTAGAAAGTCTCCATTTTTTATGAATGCAGGTGCGTATGTAACAGGTTCACAGCTTAAGAAGCTTGGTGAGTATTATGCAAAGGCTATTCATGATGTATATGGTGATGATTTTGATGTGTTATTTGGACCAGCATATAAGGGTATTCCTATAGGTGTTGTTACAGCAGTAGCTTATAGCGAATTATATGGCAAGGAGGTTCGTTACTGTTCAGACCGTAAGGAGGAAAAGGACCACGGTGCTGATAAGGGAAGCTTCCTTGGTAGTAACCTTAAGGATGGAGATAGAGTTATCATGATAGAGGATGTTACAACCTCAGGTAAATCTATGGAAGAGACAGTTCCGAAGGTTAAGGGAGCTGCAAATGTTGAGATTAAGGGACTTATGGTTTCTCTTAACCGTATGGAGAAGGGAACCGGTGATAAGTCGGCTCTTGATGAGATTAAGGAGAGATATGGCTTTGATACAGCTGCTATAGTTAATATGGCTGAGGTAACAGAACACCTTCATAATAACCCTTATAAGGGACAAGTTATTATTGACGATACATTAAAGGCTGCTATTGATGCATACTATGAGCAGTATGGCGTTAAGTAAATCTTTATTTGGCTAGTGGGGAGACGGATTAAGATTAAGGAGGTATAGTTTTAATGGAAAAGTTATATAACAAGATGACTTCTGTAGGAGTAAGTAGTTTGGTTATGGGAATTATAACTATAGCTATGGGTATTGGTATAGGTGTGGTTATGATCGTTAATGGTGGAAGACTACTTAGTGGTAAGAAGGACATTACATTTTAATGATTATAGGGCTACACTTTGGGTGCAGCCCTTATTAAATTAGTTGGTGTGTAGGAGAAGATATTATGCCGGATTATATTTTGACATACAAAAAGGTGAAGTTTACACCTACGGCTCCTGTTGCAGATGATGTGTACATAGAGGATATAGCTCATGCTCTTTCCATGCTTTGCAGGGCTAATGGTCATTATTCTTCCTTTTATTCTATAGGGGCTCATTGCCTAAATTGCTACGAGGAGGCCTGCGCTAGAAGGGAAACTCCAAGGGTTAAGATGGCTTGTCTTTTGCATGATGCCTGTGAAGCGTATATTTCAGATATTACAAGACCGGTAAAGCAATATTTAGAAGAGTATCAGGCTATAGAGGAAAGACTTTCTAATGTAATCTATGAAAAGTTTTTAGGAAGTCCCCTTACAGAATATGAGAAGAAAATGATTAAGATAATCGATGATGCAATGCTTTATCATGAGTTCTTGGAGTTTTCAGGAGAAAAATTAGAAGAAGAGGCACCTTATGTTGCGGCTACTCCGGATTTTTACAGAGGAACTATGAAGCAAGTGGAGCAGGAGTACATAGATGTGTTTAATTCAATTGATTTGAATGATAATTCAGAGGTAAAGGAGACTATAAAATGGATAAGATAGATATTAAAATTTTGGGGTGCCTTAAGAAAAATGCAAGACTTACGGCCTCGGCCATAAGCGAAGAGATAAATCTTTCTGTATCAGCTGTTATAGAAAGAATTAAGAAGCTTGAAAATAGTGGAGTGATTAAGGGGTACACTATTGAATTAGATCAGGAGAAGCTTGGCAACGATGTGGTTGCTCTTATGGAGGTTAGCTTAGAGCATCCGGATTATAATCAGGAATTTATAGAGATGGTTGAAAAAAATCAGCATATAGTTGCATGCTTCTATCAGACAGGAGTCTATGATTTTGTGCTTCAAATTGTAACTGATTCTAAGGAGGGCTTAGAAGAGGTATATAAGCAAATTAAGTGCTGTAAGGGCGTGAGTAAAACAGAGACACACTTTGTACTTAAGACAATTAAGGACGTATTCTGTGTGTTACCGGAGGAGTAAAAAGTAAGATGAATAAGAAAAGTATAATTATAGGTAGTATAGTAATTTTATTGGTAGCGTTGTCATATCTTAATGTTGTTCCTACAACAGGTGCAATATACCTGGTATTTAATATGGTATTGATAGTTGCAGGTTTTTATATGCTTATTAAGGGGGCAGATGTATTCGTAGATGGTGCATCTAAGATAGCTACAAAGTTTAATATTCCTCAAATGGTTATAGGTTTAACCATAGTAGCGTTTGGAACATCTATGCCAGAAGCCGCGGTTAGTATTAAAGCGGCACTTTCCGACAATGCAGGTATTACGGTTGGTAATGTTGTAGGAAGTAATATTATGAATATTCTTCTGATACTTGGTATATCAGCTTGTATTGCAGGGCTTCCGATTAAGAAGAATACATTTGCTATTGAGATTCCGTGGGTGATTTTTATAACTGTTATTTTATTGGTTTTAGGAATTAATGGTGATGTTATTTCTTTTGTTGATGGATTGATTCTATGCGGGCTTATGGCTGTTTTTATGGTTTATCTTATCAGACAGGCAAAAAGTGGAGAGTCTGATGATGAAGCAACAGAGCTTACAGAAAAAGATACTATGGTAAAGCTATTACTGTTTGTTGTAATAGGTATAGCCTGTATTGTTATAGGAAGTAATGTTACTGTTGATGCGGCAAGCTATGTTGCTGAAAAGTGTGGTATGAGTTCTAGACTTATTGGTCTTACTATAGTGGCGTTTGGAACAAGCCTTCCTGAGCTTGTGACATCTGCAACAGCTGCCAAAAGAGGCAAGGTTGATATTGCTATAGGTAACATTGTGGGAAGTAATATATTTAACATTCTCTTTGTAGTTGGTGTATCAGCTCTTATTACACCGGTAGCATTTGCTGCAGAGTTTATTAAGGATTCAGTAGTAGCTATTGCTGCAGCGGTTCTCTTGTTTGTTTGCGTTTGTAATAAGAAACGAGAGCTTAAC
>JAGALE010000447.1 GCA_017625335.1 Lachnospiraceae bacterium | reverse complement strand
GGATTTTCAACAAATGGAGCTATGGTCATTAGTCCCTTTATCTTAATATGAGGAAGTTTACTAATCTCCTCCACAAGACCTATAACCTGACTTGTATCTAAACCAAATTTTGTCTCTTCATTTGCAACATTTACCTGAACTAAGATATTAGCAATTACATTCTTCTTAACAGCTTCTTTCTCAATTTCCAATGCAAGCTTGTATGAGTCAACAGAATGAATAAGGCAAGCTTTATCTACAATATATTTTACTTTATTTGTCTGCAAATGTCCTATAAGATGCCAATTTACAGGTTTAGAAACATTTTCATACTTATCTACAAGTTCCTGAACCTTATTTTCACCGAATTCTGTAACATTATATGCAATTAATTCTTCTATATCAGACAATGGCTTGGTCTTACTTACTGCAATCAAAGTAATCTCATCTACAGATCTTCCTGCTCTCTCGCAGGCGCTTCTAATATTGTCTTGAACAATCTTTAAATTATCACCTAACATATTATACTCCTAATTTATATAATCCGATATATAACAAATATATACAACCTAATATATGACTTGATTTTCAACCACCTTTGATGAATCAAGAATAATATTATCATATACTTTTATCTCTTCATCATCACTGATAAGTGCAAACTCATCAACAGTTTTTAAAATGGTAACATGAGTAAATTCTGCTGTACCTCTATTAGCTAGATATACACCATCAAGCTTCTTAATCTCTAATACAGATACGGCAATATTAGAGGATGCGTTACCTTCTACTAATATGTCTGTACTGTTAAACTTGGCTGCATCAACATAAGCATAATCACCCATCATTTGATATACAAGTGTATCAACTGCAACATTAGCCATGCCTGAATTATCATCCTTCTTACGTTGAACAGTTATTGATATAGTATCACCAGCTTTAATTCCTGCATTTAAATATTTTAATGGCACAGCATATAAATTACCGCCCTCATATCCAACTGTTTCAAGAGACCCCATACTAACTGTATTATTCGGTATCAAAACATCCATACTTTCGAAGCAATCTGGATCAACGTAGCAATACTCATTATCAACCTTATAAATTGTAGCTTCTACCAAAACATTGGATATATTTCCGTTTTCGTCCTTACGCTGAACATTAAAACGGTTATCCATACTTTGATTACCACCACCTGTTACATAATTAACAGGAATTTTATAAACATCCTTAGTTACCAATGAAGAATTAGGAACCTTAAGTCCTTCCTCTCCCTGACGCAATATCTCAATATTAAGAAATCTTTCAGCTATATAATTATACAAATATTTATCAAGAGAAATATTTATGTATTTTCCATCAGAGCCATTAATAATAGAGTATGGCATAACAATTACATAGCTAGAATTATTTATCTTAAAGCTAATATTCTCACTATCAGTCAAATTACTAATTTGTTCATCTGTTATAGGGGCAATTATATTCCAATTTTCAGTTGGTATTATTTTAACTATATCACTTCCTGCAGATACAATTTCACCTGTTTTTAATGTCTGCTTGTTATACTTTGATTTATCAAAATCCGATGCTTTAACCTTTGAAATATCATAGCCCTCGTAGCCATCAATATAATACGTGACAATTCCACTATATGTAGCCTTTACACCACTAAGATTAGCGTAGCTATTACCTGAAATCTGCTGCATCATAACCTCATTGGTAAGCTCTAGCACCTTATTATTCACATTATTCTCAAAATTATATGCCTCAAAAAAAGTCTCATCACGATAAGAAACCTTATATAAGCTAATTAGCTCTCTAATATCCTGATAATCATCCTTGGTAAGTAATGCTTCAAATTCATCACTATCACTTACAACATTAATCAAACTACCTGTTTCATCAACAGTACAGACTGTAGCACCATTCTTAACCTTTTCACCATCTCTTATGTAATAGCAAACATAACCAGCCTGTGGTGTTTTAATAAGCTGCTCGTCTCTTACAGCTATGGCATTGAGAGTAATATTATTATTAACATTGCTCTTACTAACTCTGTATATTGATATAGGCTCCTTAGCTGCAATTCTAACAATACATATAATTACATACAACAAAATTGCTGCAACAACACAAGTTGCAGCATTAATTTTGATATTTTTATTGAGTTTTACTATTTTATTGTTATTACCCATAAAATCACTAACCCTTGTTATTTTGTCATAATCATATACGGATTATCATAAACTATTTTATAAGACATAAAAGCTTTACCATAGAATCATAAAGCACTGATTTGGAATCACCTGAGGCTGCAACAACTATATATGTTTTATCATCCTTAGTTACATACATAGATAAAGCATTACCCGCTCCATCGGTGGTACCAGTCTTCCATACATGAACATCAAATCCTGCTGGTAAATCAACATTACCATTAAGAAAATAATTTGTAGGCTCAATTTCTCTATAAATAAGATAACCCTCTGAGCTGATATACGAATATGAATAAGACTCAAACTCATCAATCTCTCTAATCAAATCATACTTATAGGCTTCCTTTGTTATCAAATATATATCATACGCAGTAGAATAATGCTCCGGATTATCCAAGCCATGTGGATTCATATAATGAGTTCCAGTAGCACCAATACTCTTAGCCTTCTGATTCATTAAAGCACAAAAAGCTTCCTCGCTTCCAGCTATGTAATCAGCTAAAATCAAGGCATAATAATTGTTACTTTCAATAAGTAATCCATATAATAAATCCTTTACGGATATCTCATCTCCATAAAAAATATCAGCCGGAGCAACTCCATCGTAAGTAAGATCATAATCCTTTGTCAAAGTAACTGTATTGTTAAGATTAACCTCCCCACTGTTAATCTTATCACAGACTACCATAGCAGTCATATACTTTGTCATAGATGCAGGATACATTCTCTCATGTGGATTCTTTGCTGCCATAACCTTCTGATCTGTCTCATTAATAAGCAATGCATAATAACAATCATCGAAAAGCTCAGAATTAACATTCTCAGAACGATAGACCACCGTATCATCCAACTTGTATTCTAAAGTATCTGATGCCTTAAGCATCTCGCTTATACCAAACTTCATATCTGAAGCCTCAGGATACTCTTCCTTAAGAGAATTATTAACTATAGATACAATAAGAAAGAATATACATATTACAATAACGGGTATAAGACTTTTAAGTACACTTTTTAACATTTTATCACCTGTATATTACAATTAATGTTTAAATAACTCTCTCCAATCCAAGTCTCCTCTATCAAGAGCCTTAACCATAAGCTCAGCAGAAGCCAAATTAGTAGCTAATGGAATATTATGAAGATCGCATAATGTAAAAATCTTACTAATATCTACATCATTTAATTTCTTAGTCTGAGGATCTCTTAAGAAAATCATCATATCAAGCTCATTACCTTCTATCATAGATCCCAACTGATTAGCGCCACCTGTATGCCCAGCTAAAAACTTATGAACAGTTAAATTAGTCACCTCTTCAACCATTCTACCTGTAGTTCCGGTAGCATAAAGATCATGATGAGACAATATTCCTCTATACGCTATACAAAAGTTTTGCATAAGCTTTTTCTTAGAATCATGTGCAATTAAACCAATATTCATCAGTATTCCCCCTAGTAGAACTT
>JAGALE010000446.1 GCA_017625335.1 Lachnospiraceae bacterium | reverse complement strand
ATTAAGCCAAGAAAAGTATTTAAATATTTTGAGGAGATTTGTAATATACCACATGGTTCTTATAATACAAAGCAGATAAGTGATTACCTTGTGGAGTTTGCAAAGGATAAGGGTTTTAAGTACATTCAGGATGAGGTGAATAATGTTATTATATTTAAGCCGGGTACTGAAGGCTATGAGAATAGTCAGCCGGTTATTCTACAGGGACATATCGATATGGTATGTGAGAAGACATCTGACTCAACTATTGATTTTGAGAAGGATGGATTAGAGCTTATAGTTAAGGATAATGTTATTACTGCTAACAAGACTACCCTTGGTGGAGATGATGGTATAGCAGTTGCGTATACGTTGGCAATACTTTCAGATGAGGGTAATATTTCTCATCCACCGATAGAGGCGGTTTTTACTGTTGATGAGGAGGTTGGAATGCTTGGGGCAGCAGCTCTTGATTGTTCTCCTCTTAAGGCTAAAACCATGATTAACATAGACTCTGAGGATGAGGGAATCTTACTTGTAAGCTGTGCAGGTGGTGTATCAGTAGGATGTCATCTTCCGTTTGAGTTAGAGGATGCTACTGATATGACCTTCTATGAGGTTAAGGTAAATAACGCAACCGGTGGACACTCAGGCGTTGAGATAATAAAGGAAAGTGCTAATGCTACTAAGGTGCTTGCTAGAGTTCTCTATGCAATTAGCGAGAAGGTTGATTACAGACTTGTAAGTATAAATGGTGGTCTTAAGGATAATGCCATTCCTAGAGAAGCAACCGCAGTAATAGCTGTTTCAGAGGATGTGAAAAAGGTTATCTCTAGCGTTGTTGTTGAGCTTGATAAGATTGTTAAGGCAGAGTATCATGGAACAGACAAGAACATTTTCCTTACCGTTCATAAATGCGATTCTATGGATAAGGCTATGACTGAGAAGTCAACAAGAAAGATTGTTAATACCATATATAATATGCCAAATGGTATTATGAAGATGAGTCAGGATATAGATAATCTGGTTCAGACATCTCTTAATATAGGCATTACTCAGACTAAGGAAGCCGAGGTTGTATGTAGCTTTTCAGTTAGAAGCTCTGTAGAGTCAGAGAAGCATGAGCTGGTATCAAGACTTACAAGTATAATGAATCTGTGCGGTGGTTCTGTTGAAATTCAGGGAGATTACCCAGGATGGGAGTACAAAGCTGATTCAAGACTTAGAGATATTATGATAAAGGCTTATAAGAGACAGTACGGCAGCAGTCCTAAGATTGAGGCTATACATGCAGGCTTAGAGTGTGGTATATTCTCAGGTAAGATACCTGGACTTGACTGTGTTTCATTTGGACCACAGATGGATGATATTCACACACCATCAGAGAGCTTATATATTGATAGTGTTGAGAGAACATGGGAGTATCTTATTAAAGTACTGGAAATGTTGAAGTAACAGACTGGAGGAATTATTATGACAGCTTGGGAAGCTAATGTGAGAAAGGTTGTTCCTTATGTACCTGGCGAGCAACCAAAGATTGATAATATTATTAAGCTAAATACTAATGAAAACCCATATGGTCCATCGCCTAGGGTTAAGGATATAGTAATGGATATGGATAAGCTAAAGCTATATCCTGATCCTGCAGCAAGTGCCCTAGTGGATGCAATTGCAGATTATCATGGTGTTACAAGCGATAAGGTATTTGTTGGTGTAGGTTCAGATGATGTGCTGGCAATGTCATTTTTGACCTTCTTTAATTCCGGAAAAGAAATTCTATTTCCGGATATTACATATTCCTTCTATGATGTATGGTCTGATCTTTATAAGATCCCATATAAGGCTGTGCCTGTAGATGATGGGTTTAGACTTAAGAAGGAAGATTATTATGTAGATAATGGTGGTGTAATATTTCCTAATCCAAATGCTCCAACATCTATAGCTGAGCCACTTTCCTTTGTGGAGGATATCGTGAAGAACAATCAGGATGTTGTAGTGATTGTTGATGAAGCTTATGTGGATTTTGGTGGAGAAACTGCACTTCCTCTTGTAGATAAGTATGAGAATTTGCTTGTTGTAAGAACATTTTCTAAGTCACGTTCTATGGCAGGACTTAGAATTGGATATGCCATAGGCAATCCAAAGCTTATAAAGTATTTAAGTGATGTTAAGTACTCATTTAATTCTTACACCATGAATATGCCATCCATAATCTATGGTGTGGAAAGTATTAAGGATGAGGAATATTTCAAAAGCACAGTTGCCAAGGTAATAGATACAAGAGAATGGTTTAAAAGTGAGATAGAGAAGCTTGGATTTAGCTGTCCACCATCATCTGCCAATTTCCTGTTCATTACTCACAATAGTATTCCGGCTAAGGAAATATTCGAAAAGGCTAGAGAAGCCAAGATTATAACTAGATATTTTAATAAGCCTAGAATTGATAACTATTTGAGAGTAACCATAGGTACAAGAGAGGAAATGGAGTGTTTTCTTGATTTCTTAAAAAGTATCTGTGCTTAGTCAAATAATTTATATAATATATGCTTCAAAAGCGGACAAAGGTATACTAACAGGATACTTTTGTTCGCTTTTTTTAATTGCATAAGCAGTACAACTAGTATTATAATATAGGTGTTCGATTTTTCTATTTTTTATCTTATGTGTATTTACACGAGTATTACCTATGCCAATATAATAGAAAGGATGCACATTATAGTGTATAGGTGATTAAATTTGAGTTTTGAAGAATTTTGTGATGAGATTTCAGGTAACATTGCATATTATCTATCTGACTATGATATTGAAACAGTTAAGGTAGAAAAGGTAATAAAAAATAATGGCATTGAATGTACAGGTGTAGTTATAGTATTAAAGGAAGAAAATATTGCACCTAATATTTATCTTGATTACTATTATATGCTTTACAGGCAGGGAAGAAGCCTGGATGATATTTTAACTATTATTAGTGAAGAATATGTAAGAGCACGAAGTACAATGGAGCGTTCTAATTTCGATATTGATATGGAACATATTAGAGATAATGCCATAATTAAGCTTGTTAACTATGAAAGAAATAAGGATAAGCTTATGGAATGCCCATACATAATGTATATGGATATGGCTATTACCTTTAGATTTATGGTTAAGTGTGATGATGTGGGAGTTGCTTCAGCGTTAATTAGTAATAAGGAATTTAAAAAGTGGGGAATTACCATTGACGAGTTATATAATATAGCTATGGAAAATACGAGAAGATTATTCCCTGAAAGTATAAGATGTATGGATGAAATTCTTCCTAATATTGAAGAGCTGTGTATAGATGAGGCAGATAGAAAGAAACTTTACGTTTTATCTAATACAACAGGAGTTAATGGTGCTACTGCAATCTTATACAAGGATGTAATTAAGGATTTTGCACATCAGGTTGGAAAAAGCTTATTTATAATGCCATCTAGTATTCACGAGATGATTCTTCTGTGTAGTGAAGAGGTTGAAAAGGAGAGACTTAAGGCATTGGTTAAGGAGGTCAACAAATATATTGTCTCAGAAATTGATTTTCTGTCTGATACTGTATATTTTTATGACTTAGAATCGGATAAGATTACCATTTAAAACTTGACGAAACCACCTTGCTGTGCTATGGTTATATAGTGTTCAAAATTAACACAGACATTAGATTTTTGGAGGATTTGACATGACAAAGGGTACAGTAAAATGGTTTAACGATCAGAAGGGCTTTGGCTTCATCACTGATGAGAATGGAAAGGACGTTTTCGTTCATTTTTCAGGTCTTAACATGGAAGGCTTTAAGTCACTTAAGGAGAACCAGGCTGTAGAGTTTGAAGTGACTGAGGGTGCTAAGGGACCACAGGCAATCAACGTTACAGTTTGCTAATCTTTATCTACTTAAATTTACAACAAAGTACCTATTTAAATAGATTTTGTATTATACGTAATCAGGCTTTTTAATAAGGATTTAATTGTTATAGTTTTAAGTGATTAGCTAGGAGCTATTATTCTAT
>JAGALE010000445.1 GCA_017625335.1 Lachnospiraceae bacterium | reverse complement strand
TTAGAAAATATGAATTTTAAACAATAGCGAGAAATTATGAAAATGATGAGTATCGCCAGCGGAAGTAGTGGAAACTGTACTTTTATTGGTACAGATAATACATCCTTGCTTGTTGATGTTGGCATTAGTAAAAAGAAAATTAAAGATGGATTATCTAACATTAATATTGATTTTAAAGATATTAATGGTATTCTTATAACTCATGAGCATAGTGACCATATTAAGTCTGTTGGAGTTATTGCAAGAGCCTATGGTATACCAATATACACTTCTAAGGACACTTGCAATGAGATATGTAAATGTAAATCCTTAGGCGATTTTGATTTTAATCTACTTAATCCAATAGAACCTGATTCAAAATTTAGCATTGGAGATATAGAGATAATTCCACATTCAATCTGGCACGATGCAGCAGATCCATTATGCTATACATTTTATAATGATGGAAAAAAGATTTCAGTTGCAACGGATATAGGTAATTTTGATGACTATCTGATTAATGGATTAAAGGATTCGGATGCTATGCTTATTGAATCTAATCATGATTTAAGAATGCTACAGGTGGGTCCGTATCCTTATGATTTAAAAAGAAGGGTTATGAGTGACAGAGGTCATCTATCTAACGAAGCAAGCGGAAGATTAATAAAAAGCATTTTAAATGATCATATAAAGGCTATATTTCTAGGTCATTTAAGTCATGAAAATAATTATCCTGAGCTTGCCTATGAAACAGTTAAGGTAGAACTAAGTGATAATCCTTATACTAATGATGTAAGAGATTTTAATCTACAGGTTGCCAGCAGGAGTACCTGTAGTGAACTTGTGTTAATTTAGTTGGTAAATTAGTTTGGCTAATCCATTATAGATTAAACCAAATTGATTATAAATTTATTGTAGCTTTTAGGAGGAAAACATAATGAAGAAGACAATTATTACAGTTCTTGGTAAAGATAAGGTTGGTATTATTGCAAAGGTATGTAACTACTTGGCACAGAACAATATTAACATTTTAGACATTGCTCAGACTATTGTTGATGGATATTTTAACATGATGATGGTTGTTAGCACTGAAAATGCATCTAAGGATCATGCAATGATAGCTGATGAGCTTGCAGACATCGGTAAAGAAATTGGTGTACAGATTAAGGCTCAGCAGGAAGAAATATTTGATATGATGCACAGACTTTAATTCTTATATGCTAATTATTATGTAGTATAGAGCTATGTGTAAAATTACTTATATGAAAGGGTTAATAAAATGATTAGTATTAATGAAGTTATAGAAACTAATGAAATGATACAGAAGATGAACCTTGATGTTAGAACAATAACTATGGGTATTAGTCTTCTTGATTGTGTGGGTGCTGACCTTAAGGAAACCTGCCAGAAGATATATGACAAAATTACCACATCTGCTAAGGATCTTGTATCAACAGGTCAGGATATTTCCAAGAAGTATGGTGTACCTATAGTACATAAAAGAATTTCTGTTACACCAATTGCATTAGTTG
Source organism: Lachnospiraceae bacterium (assembly GCA_017625335.1). GTDB lineage: Bacteria > Bacillota > Clostridia > Lachnospirales > Lachnospiraceae > Coprococcus_C. Next base: position 1,876 of record JAGALE010000445.1, on the reverse strand, counting down.
GTGGCTCAGTTTGTAAAACAGAGGATGATTTTGTTGAGATAGCAAAGACTCTTGATGCTGCAGCAACAACCTGTGGAGTAAACTTTATAGGTGGATATTCAGCTCTTGTTTCAAAGGGTATGACTAAGGCTGATGAGCTTTTAATTCGCTCAATACCTAAGGCTTTAGCTACTACTAATAAGGTATGTAGCTCTGTAAATGCGGGTTCAACTAAAACAGGCATTAATATGGATGCTGTTAAGCTTATAGGTGAAATAATATTAGAAGCAGCAGAGCTTACTAAGGATGCTGATTCCATAGGATGTGCAAAATTTGTAGTATTCTGTAATGCTCCTGACGATAATCCATTTATGGCCGGAGCCTTCCATGGAGTTACAGAGGCAGATAGAATTATTAATGTTGGTGTCAGTGGACCTGGTGTTGTTAAGGCAGCTATAGAAACTGTACGCGGTGAAAACTTTGAGGTTCTCTGTGAAACTATTAAAAAGACTGCATTTAAGATTACTAGAGTTGGACAGCTTGTTGCAAAGGAAGCATCTGAGCGTCTTGGTGTACCATTCGGTATAATAGATCTTTCCCTTGCACCTACTCCTGCAGTTGGAGATAGTGTTGGTGAGATTTTAGAGGAAATTGGTCTTGAGTTTGCAGGTGCACCTGGAACTACAGCAGCACTTGCAATGTTAAATGATCAGGTAAAGAAGGGTGGAGTAATGGCTTCATCATATGTTGGCGGACTTTCAGGCGCATTTATTCCTGTCAGTGAGGACCAAAGAATGATAGATGCTGTTTCAGCAGGCGCATTAACACTTGAAAAGCTTGAGGCTATGACCTGTGTATGTTCAGTAGGTCTTGATATGATTGCTATACCTGGTGATACTAAGGCAACTACAATCTCAGGAATTATAGCAGACGAAATGGCTCTTGGTATGATTAACCAGAAAACAACTGCAGTAAGAATCATCCCTGTAATCGGAAAGGGAGTAGGAGAGACTGTAGAATTTGGAGGATTACTAGGATACGCACCAATAATGCCAGTAAATCAGTTCTCATGTGATGCATTTATAAATAGAGGCGGAAGAATACCAGCGCCTATACATAGCTTCAAAAATTAAAAGAGGAACTAAATTATGTCAAAACTTGCCCTGCCGGAACGAATTCTTATGAACATCGACAAACCGGCGCGATATATTGGAAATGAAGTTAATATAGTAAAAAAAGACTTAACTAACATAGATATAAGAATAGCTATGTGTTTTCCTGATGTCTATGAGATAGGTATGTCCTACCTTGGACTTCAAATTCTCTATGACATGTTCAACAAGCGTGAGGACACTTATTGTGAAAGAGTTTTCTCTCCATGGCCAGACCTGGATAAAATTATGAGAGACGAAGATATCAAGCTATTCACTCTTGAAACCCAGAGTCCTATTATGGATATGGATATGCTTGGTATAACAATTCAGTATGAAATGTGTTATACAAACATTCTTCAGATTTTGGATTTGTCAGGAATGCCACTATATGCCAAGGATAGAACAAAGGGGATGCCTATAGTCATCGGTGGTGGTCCTTGTACCGTTAACCCTGAACCAATAGCTGATTTCTTTGATTTATTTTACCTAGGAGAGGGTGAAACATCTTATGATGAACTTTTGGAGCTTATTAAGGTATATAAGTCTACTGATATGGAAAAGGAAGAGTTTTTAAAACGAGCTTCAAAGGTACCAGGCATCTATGTACCTTCCATGTATATGATTGACTATAATGACGATGGAACTGTTAAAGAAATCACTACAAAATATGATGATATTCCAAAGACTATAAAAAGACAGGTTGTAACTGATTTTAGTCAGGTTACATATCCTTTAGCTCCTGT
>JAGALE010000444.1 GCA_017625335.1 Lachnospiraceae bacterium | reverse complement strand
TTTCTAATATTTAAGAATTGGGTTAATCTCTACTTTAAATGGAATTAAATCAAGGATATCCTTTTCTATATCCACACCTGGATATACTTCAGATAGGATAAGACCTTTATCACCTAATTCAAATACACATCTCTCGGTCACATATAAAACCTTCTGTTTGTTAGCTTTTGCTCGTTTTGCAGAGAAGCTAATGCTGTTAACCTTATCTACGAATTTTGGTATAGAGCCATTGTTTTTTATGTTAATAATACCGTTTTGATCATCTACATTTAATCCTTTAGCATTAAAGGTTAAGCAGAATACAACAGTTTTAGTTTTAGCAGTTATATTTGCGAAACCACCGATTCCTGCAAAGGCTCCTGGACCTCGATGGGCATTAACATTACCTTCCTTGTCAACCTCCATACCACCCATAAAGCAGATGTCAAGTCCGCCATTATTATATAAATCAAACTGGTTTGCCATATCGTACATAGAATTTGCACCGATAACAGCACCGAATACCTTTCCTGATGCAGGAAAACCACCAACACCGCCTGATTCAACGGTTAAGGTAACCTTTTCCAGGATACCACTTTCTCTTGCGTATTTTGTTACAGTTTCAGGAATACCCACGCCAATGTTAACAATATCGTCCGGTTTAAGTTCCATGGCAGCTCTTTTACCGATGATGTTGCCAGGAATATTAATAAAGTTTTTGGTAGATGTTCTTTGCTCAAGCATTTCGCTCCAATCCTGCCACTGGGTGTAAGGAATGTCGAAGCTACCAGTCAATGATTCGTATGCCGCATGTCTAGGCTCTGGCTTTGCAACAACTATAGCATCCACAAGACATCCTGGAATAATAGTGTTACGTGGTCTTGATGGATTACTTAATATTTTATCAACTTGAACTATGACCTTTCCACCATTGGCTTTAGTTGCCTGACATATGGAAAGGGCATCACCTGACATAAACATATCATCGAATGAGATGTTACCCTTTTTGTCTGTTGCAGTACCCTTAATTAATGCAACATTAAACTTAGGAAGAGTGTAGTAGAGGAATTCTTCTCCATCTACATCAACTCGTTTTACAAGAGAATCATCCTTGGAAATGCTATTTATTCCCGGACCATCTACAGATGGGTCCACAAATATATCAAGACCAACCTTTGATAATGCTCCTGGAATACCGCCTGCCTGAGCACGTATTGCATGAGAAATACATCCAAGAGGAAGATTATATGCCTCAAAACGGTCCTCTAAAACTAATCTTTTGGTACTAAACATGGCTCCAAAATGTCCACATATTATCTTGTCAACGGCGCCATCTCTTATGTATTGCTCTGCATTTTTGTTTTCGTCCCAAACTCCAAAGCCTGCACTTGATACCATAGTTAGGTGCTTTGGAGAACCGGTTTTACTGTATTTTTTGTAAAGCGATTCATGTAACTCCACTGGATTTTCTATTCCAAGAAATGAATTTAAGCAGATTACATCGCCGTCCTTTATTAAATCAATCGCTTCATCAGAAGTCATTATTTTAAACATTTTTTCATTGGCCTCGTTTCTTTGTGTTATTGTAATTCTTTCTATTGTAATTTTTTCTATTGTTACTCAAGCTATTGTTCTACAATAGTGTGGTTTGTTTTTATAATTCCGCGTGGTAACGCATCCTTAGAGTTTTTCCATGGCTCGTTCTTGAAACGATAATCGAACTTATCTATAAACCATCCGATATCACCATTTACACGCTCCATGTTTTCAAAATAAACCTTGTTGATTACATCAAGGAATTCGCTATACGCTTCCTTGGACAGCTTGTTAGCATCGTAATCATATAAAAGACCATAGTGATAGGTACAAAATCCTTTGCAATTTTTAACCTTCTCTATAAAATCCTTGTCCTTTTTCCATAGATGGAAGATTGTATCGATGTATCTGTCAATCATTTTTTCCATACGTCCACAGATAAAGCAGCTGTCCTCAAGCTTCTTAATATATTCGCCTACAGATGAAGCTCCTGCCTTTTTGAATAGACCACCTGCCACAGGCTTGTTCTGGCTTAGTGCCTTAAGATCCTTTATTGTTTTATCTGTGTGAGTTTTCATCATAAGAGCAAGTCCAAGACGATTTTTTTCACCATATAATATTTTAATATGGTGTCTACAAAAGCCTAATTCGTCAGTCATAGCACGATTATCGTCCTCCATATAGCTTGGTCCCATAGTGTATTCTACTGCATTCTTCTCTAGGTCTGCCATCATAGCACAAACCGGACATTCACAGTCTGATTCAAATGCATCATTAACCGGTATAGTATATAACTGTTCTGCCATAAGTTTTCTCCTTTATATGTAGAAATTAAATCAACTTCATTATATAATAAATCAGTACTAAATACAAAGAAAATGTGTATTGAACAATATAAGTGGTTTGGAGAACTTATGGTATATAGCATAATAATATTTATAGTTTTATTATTTACAATATCTATATTTGATTTTAAACGAGTAAAGACCTTTGATGATTATGCTCTTGCAGGCAAAGCACAGGGATTTTGGCCCGTGTATCTATCTATGATGGTGTCCATGATAGGAGCATCAGCCACACTTGGTGTAGCAGACAAGGTGTGGGATATTGGTTTTTCAGCCTTTTGCTGGCTTGGAGTAGGAGCTATAGGATTATTGCTTCAGGGGATATTTATATCAAAGAAGATAAGAGAACTTAATGCTACAACCTTGCCTGATATTGCTGAAAAGACAGTTGGCGAAGGTGCAAAGTCTTTGCTTTCCCTTATCATAGCAATATCCTGGATTGGAATAATAGGAGCGCAGATAGTGTCTCTCGTAAAAATTGTAAAAAGTGTTGCAACAGGTATAAATGAAAATGTATTAATTATAATAATTGCAGCTGTTGTTATTCTTCATACCATGCTAGGAGGTCAATTATCTGTTTTAAAGACAGATATGCTTCAGTCAGGTGTTATTTTAGTTGGTATTTTAGGAACCTTTATATATTTATATATGTGTAAGGGGGAAAATAATCAGGATATTTTTAATAATCTGCAAATGATTGATTCTGATTTTGGATATTTTGATTTTGTGTATTTGTTATTTATAACAGGTGGAACATACTTTTTAGGACCGGATATTATATCTAGAAATATCATATCCAAGGATGGAAAAACTGCTAGAAATGCTACGATTTTAGCTGCATTTTCCATTGGCGTAATTGGATTTATTGTTACTATGATTGGTATGTGGAGCTTGTACAATTTGCCTGTGATGCATGGAGAAAATCCTCTGATATATATTATGGATAAAATTATTCCAACACCACTTGCAGTATTTCTTTGTCTCGCTCTTATGGCAACACTTATTTCATCGGCAGATACCTGTCTTATAAATGCAGCTACTATTATTGAACATGATTTGTTAAAAAGAAATAATGTAAAAGAGCTTAGGTTTATTATTCTAATTATGGGTATTGCATCACTATTTATTGCATTAGTCAGGTCTGATATAATTGATTTGCTTTTGGGGGCATATTCAATTTATTCTCCTGGAATTGTATTTCCTCTGTTAGTGGCCATTGTTAGCTACAAAAAGAGAAAAATTAATAAAACACTATGGCTTGCAGCGGTTATCCTTGGTGGAATAATGGGGTTAATTAATTCATATTTTATGATTGGGCCTAAGTATTTGCCTCTGTTAGGTATGGGTTTGTCGTTGGTGTTAAGCCTTGTTTCTGTATTGCAAAGTTCAAGAGAAAAGTGTTAGAATAAAGGTTAGTTATTTTTTTAGATATTATTTGGAGGAATTGGATGTATACATATAATAAAAAGATATTATTCTCAGATATTGATGCAAATTCAAGGATGACTCTTGCGGGTATAATGAATGCAATGCAGGACTGTGTAAATATTAATTCTGAGTCTATAGGAAAGGGGATTGAATACTTACTTAAGACAAGGAGAACCTGGTTTGCAATTAATTGGTATATTGAGATTAATAGATATCCTAAGATGTTTGAGGATGTGGTTGTAAAAACCTGGCCATATAACTTTTCGTCATCCATGGGACTTAGAAATGTAATTATAGAGGATGAGAATGGTGAGGTAATAATTGCTGCGGACTCAATATGGACATTGGTGGATCTGGACACAGGAAGACCGATTAGAATAACTGAGGATGATAGTACAGGCTATGATTTAGAGGAAAAGTATCCTATAGAAAATCCTGGTAGAAAGATTAAAGTACCTGCTGAATTTAAGCTTATTGATACAGTTGCAGTTAAAAAATCTGATATAGATTATAATGGACATATGAGTAATGGAAAGTACATTCAGTTAGCTGATGAATATATGCCACTTGATGCTAATGTGAGTAAAATCAGGGTAGAATATAAGAGTCAGTCAAGGCTTGGAGAAGCCTTAGAGATATACATGGCCAAGGAGAACGAAAGCACATTTATTAAAATACAAGGTAAAGAAGATGGAAGTCTTAAGGCAGTAGTTGAAATGTCTTAGTCAAAATTTAAACTACTGTTTTAATGAAAAATGAATAATAAACCGTTATATTATTAATAGATTGTTGTATGGAGGTATGTATATGAGTAATACATTAGATAATGGAAAATGTAAATGTCTAATAAGTGCAGCCTTAGAAGCTAGGGAAAAGGCTTATGCGCCATATTCTAAGTTTAAGGTTGGTGCTGCATTGTTTACTTCAGATGAGAATATAATAACCGGATGCAACGTTGAGAATGCATCCTATCCTGCATGTAATTGTGCAGAGAGAACTGCCGTATTTAAGGCAATTTCTATGGATAAGAAAAGCTTTGAAGCAATCGCTATAATAGCTGGTAAAGAAAATGATGGTATTAAGGACTATACATCACCATGTGGAGTATGTAGACAGGTGCTTAGAGAATTTGTTGATCCTTGCAGGTTTAAGGTTATTATGGCTAAATCAATGGATGATTATAAGATTGCCACTTTGGAGGAGCTTTTACCTTTAAGCTTTGGACCGGAGAATCTTGAATAAAATATGGTACAAATTATTGGATAAGATAAATATATAATGTTATATAGACAAGCATGTTTAGAGACATTTTAGAATGACACGTGTGAATTGGAGGATATAAATTTGAGTAATTTGGAAAATATGAGTGCGTATACGCTAGTTGAGAAAAGAGAACTTAACGAGATTAAAGGAACAGGTTATGTGCTTAGTCATAATAAGACTAAGGCAAGAGTAATGGTGGTTTGTAATGATGACAGTAATAAAGTTTTTACTATAGGATTTAGAACACCACCGGCAGATGATACAGGAGTGCCACATATTATGGAGCACTCTGTTTTGTGTGGCTCAAAGAATTTCCCTGCCAAGGATCCCTTTGTAGAGCTTTGTAAGGGTTCCCTTAATACATTTCTAAATGCCATGACTTATTCTGATAAGACTGTGTACCCTGTAGCAAGTATGAATAAGAAGGATTTTCATAATCTTATGCATGTTTATATGGATGCAGTTTTTTATCCAAATATTTATACTCGTAAGGAAATTCTTATGCAGGAGGGATGGCATTATGAGCTTGACGAGGAGACTAATGAATTAAAATATAATGGTGTTGTATACAATGAGATGAAGGGTGTATTCTCATCAGCAGAGCAGCAGCTTTATCGCCTTATAGAAAAGTCTCTTCACGAAAGTACTGCATATGGATTTGAGTCAGGTGGAGATCCTGACCATATTACGGAGCTTACCTATGAAGCGTTTCTTGATTTCCATAGAAAATATTATCATCCTAGTAACAGCTATATTTATTTATACGGAGATATGGATGCTGTGGCTGAGCTTGAGTTTATAGATAGAGAATATCTTTCAAATTATGACTATCTTAAGGTTGACTCAGAGCTTACAGATGAGCCTTGCTTTGATATGCCTAAGTCAGTGGATGAGTATTATTCTATAGCTGAAGCTGATGATGAAACAGATAATACTTATCTTACTTATAATGTTGTAATAGGACACAGTGATGATATTAAGCTGTCTCTTTCAATGGCTGTGTTAGAGCATATGCTTCTAACTGCACCTGGAGCTCCTTTGAAGAAAGCACTTATTGATGCAGAGATTGGTAAGGATGTATTTAGCTCTTATGATGATGGCATTAAGCAACCTACATTTTCAATTATTGCTAAGAATGCAAATGCATCTGATAAGGATAGATTTAATAAGATGATAGAAGATACCTTGAATAAGCTTATAGTTGAAGGTTTAAACAAGACTTCTCTTCAGGCTTCCTTAAATTATTTTGAATTCAAACATAAGGAGGCTAATTTTGGAAGACATCCTAAGGGTCTTATGATGGGATTAAATGCATTCTCAACCTGGTTATATGATGATAATATGGCATTGGATTTATTTGAGCTTAATTGGGTATATGATGAGCTTAAGAAGGAGCTTAACACTGATTATTTTGAAAAGCTTATTAAGACATATATATTGGATAATAATCATAAATCCTTTGTCACACTTATGCCTAAGAAGGGTATGTTAGATGAGAAGGAAAAGGCAGAGAAGGCTAAGCTTGCTGAATATAAGAATTCCCTCACTGATGCGGAGCTTACAGATATTGTTAAAACTGCAGAGCATTTGAAGCAGTATCAAAGTGAGCCAAGTACTAAGGAAGAGCTTCTTAGTATACCGCTTCTTGAGATTAGTGATATAGACAAGAATGCAAGAAAGCTTAATAATCAGTTTACAGAGATTGAGATGGTAAAGGTTGTAAGCCATGATATATTTACAAACGGAATCAGCTATATAAATCTTGATTTTGATATTACTGACATGGATATTAAGAAATATCCATATGTTGGACTTCTTACAGAGATTTTTAAATATGTCGACACTGAAAATTATGAATATAATCAGCTGGCTAATGAGATTAATCTTCATACCGGTGGAATTGGTTTTGGTACCTCAGTGCTTAGTAAGAAG
>JAGALE010000443.1 GCA_017625335.1 Lachnospiraceae bacterium | reverse complement strand
CTTATCAAGTATATTCCTTATACCATTACAGCCGGATTTACAGCCGGTGTAGCTATAGGTATTTTTGCAGGACAGATTAAAGATTTTTTAGGACTCGAGATGGGCTCTGTTCCTGCTGAGTTTATAGAGAAGGTTATAGAGTATGGTAAGGTAATAACAACCGTAGATTTACATACAGTAATAGTTGGTGTAATTTCATTGGCTATATTAATTATTATGCCTAAGATTTCAAAGGTTGTGCCTGGATCTTTAGTGGCAATAATTGTTGCAACCTTGTTAGTAAAGTTTACACCACTTGAGACTGCTACAATTGGTAGTGTATATGGTGAGCTTTCCTCATCTATACCTGCGCCTGCATTACCGGATGTTAATTTTGCTATGATTAAGCAGCTTCTTCCAAGTGCATTTACTATAGCTATACTTGCTGCTATAGAGTCACTTCTTTCTTGTGTTGTAGCTGATGGTATGATTAACAGCAGACATAGATCTAATATGGAGCTTATTGGACAGGGTGTTGGTAATATTGCGTCAGGACTATTTGGTGGTATTCCGGCTACAGGAGCTATTGCAAGAACTGCTGCCAATGTTAAGAATGGTGGACGTACACCTATAGCAGGTATGGTTCATGCACTTATGCTTTTGCTTATTCTTAAGCTTTTTATGCCACTTGCAGCCCTTATTCCTATGACAACTCTTGCAGCTATTCTTATAGTTGTTGCATATAATATGGGTGAATGGAAGGAGTTCTTCAGCTTAATGAAGCATGCACCTAAGTCAGATGTGTCAATTATGCTTGTTACATTCTTCCTTACTGTTATATTCGATCTTGTTGTTGCTATTGAGTTTGGTTTAGTTCTTGCAGCAATTCTCTTTATTAAGAGAATGTCAGATGTGTCATCAATTAGAGGATGGACCTATGAGGGTGATGATGATTTCGAGGAAAATGACCCAATGCATATTGCATTAAAAACTGTTCCTGAAGGAACATTAGTTTACGAGATTGATGGTCCTATGTTCTTTGGTGTGGCAGATAATTTCCTTAATATCTCTGTAAAGGATGATACTAAGGTTCTTATTCTTCGTATGAGAAGTGTTCCTGCTATGGACATTACTGCATTACAGTCCTTAGAGAAGGTATTTGATAGATGTAAGAAGAATGATGTAACAGTTATTCTTTCGCATGTTAATGAACAGCCTATGAGAGTTATGGAAAAGGCTGGCTTTGCTGAAAAGATTGGAGCAGATAATTTCTGCGAAAATATAGATGCAGCACTTTTAAGAGCCGGAAAGCTTGTATAGATTTTATGTTTTGCTGATAAATAAAATGATGAGGTGAAAAATGGGTAAGTTATCTCCGATGATGGAGCAATATGTAGCAACTAAAGAGCAGTATAAGGATTGTATATTATTCTACAGATTAGGTGATTTCTATGAGATGTTTTTCGATGATGCTTTGCTTGCGTCTAAAGAGCTGGAAATTACCCTTACCGGTAAGGAATGTGGTCTTGAGGAGAGAGCGCCAATGTGTGGTGTTCCATTTCATGCTGCAGATACATATATTAACAGACTTATAGAAAAGGGTTATAAGGTTGCCATAGGTGAACAGGTTGAGGACCCGAAACAGGCTAAAGGTCTTGTTAAACGAGAGGTTGTAAGAATAGTAACCCCTGGTACTAATATGTCTTCGGAGATATTAGATGAGTCTAAGAATAACTATCTAATGAGCATTTCCTATTATAATTTTAAGTATGGAATTGCTGTTGCTGATATTAGTACGGGTATATTTAAAACCTGTCATGTTAATTCAGCAGACAAGGTTATTGATGAAATTAATAAATATCAGCCTTCAGAGATTATTTATCAGGATACCTTTATTAATTCAGGTATAGACATTAGTCTTACTGTTGATAAGCTGAAAATAGCTACCACTGAGGCACCTACTCATTATTTTAATAATGATAGCTGTGAGATATTATTAAAGAGACATTTTAATATTGCCAGTATAGAGGTTTTAGGTCTTAGGGATTTTCCTGAAAGTATTGTTGCGTCAGGTGCATTGCTTCAGTATCTATATGATACTCAGATGAACACCTTAAAGCATATAAGTCATATAGAGCAGTATGCTGTGGATTCCTATATGATTATTGATTCTTCAACCAGAAGGAATCTTGAGCTTACAGAAACTCTTCGTGATAAGCAGAAGAAGGGTTCATTACTATGGGTATTAGATAAAACTAAGACTGCCATGGGCGCAAGAAAGCTCAGAGAATATATAGAGCAGCCTTTGCTTGATAAGAATATGATAGAAGATAGACTTAACTCCATAGAGGCTATGAATAACTCTATGATTACTCGTGAGGAGCTTAGGGAGTATCTTAATTCTATCTATGATTTAGAGCGACTTATGACTAGAATTTCCTTAAAGAGTGCAAATCCTAGAGATATGCTTTCTTTTAAGAATTCTATAAAATATTTGCCTGATATTAAGAATCTGCTTAAGGAGATTGAGGCAGATAGATTTAAGTTTATATTTGAAGATTTTGATGAATTAACTGATTTATATGATTTATTGGAGGCTTCCATTGACGAAGAACCACCTATTGCAATTAAAGAGGGTGGGATATTTAAACCGGGATACAATGAAGATATAGACAGACTAAAGCTTGCTAAAACAGAATGTAAGAATTGGCTTGCTGAGCTTGAAAATGCAGAGAAGGAAGCCACAGGAATCAAGAACCTAAGAATTAAGTATAATAAGGTATTTGGTTATTATTTTGAGGTTACCAATTCATTTAAAAGTATGGTTCCTGACTACTTTATTAGAAAGCAGACTTTGGCTAATGCAGAAAGATATACTACTGATAAGTTAGATGAGCTTTCAAATACTATACTAGGTGCAGAGGATAAGCTATTTGCCTTAGAATATGAAACCTATGTAGCTTTAAGAGATACCATAGGTGATGCATTGGTTAGAGTGCAAAAGATGGCTCACTATATAGCTGAGCTTGATGCATTAGCATCCCTTTCAACGGTTGCAGAGAAGAACAACTATGTACGACCTGTAATCAATGAGGATGGAATTATTGATATAAAGAATGGAAGACATCCTGTTGTTGAGAAGATGTTAGATGCTAATTCTTTTGTATCTAATGATACTTATCTTAATAATTTGGAAAGCAGGATTTCTATTATTACCGGTCCTAATATGGCTGGTAAGTCCACATATATGCGTCAGACAGCGCTTATTACACTAATGGCTCAGATTGGTTCCTTTGTACCTGCTGAGTATGCAAATATTGGTATATGTGACAGAATATTTACCAGAGTGGGAGCATCGGATGACCTTGCTTCCGGACAGTCCACATTTATGATAGAGATGACTGAGGTGGCCAATATTCTTAGAAATGCAACTGCTAACAGCCTGCTTATATTAGATGAAATTGGTAGAGGTACTTCAACCTTTGATGGTTTAAGTATTGCCTGGGCTGTTGTGGAGTATATTGCTAATAAGGATGTTCTTGGAGCTAAAACCCTTTTTGCTACACACTACCATGAGCTTACTGAACTTGAAGGTAAATTATCAGCGGTTAATAACTACTGTATTGCCATCAAGGAGGATGGAGACAATATTGTATTTCTTCGTAAGATTATAAAGGGTGGAGCTGATAGAAGCTACGGCATACAGGTTGCAAGACTTGCCGGAGTTCCTGAGGTTGTATTAAAGCGAGCTGATGAAATATGTGCACAGCTTGTGGAATCAGATATTGCAAATAAAGCGAAGTCAATTGAAACCAAGGAGCTTAAGACGAAGAAATCTAATGATTTCGAACAATTTTCCTTATTTTCATCACCTGTTGAGATGGAAATTGCAAATGAGCTTAAAACAATGGATTTAAATAATATGACACCTATTAAAGCCATGCTTTATCTTCAGGAGCTACAGGGAAGATTAAATAGTTAATGTAAGTTATTTGTCAGAAATATTTTGATATACATGGTGAAATTATAGCTATTTAAATGCTGATAAGATGAATTATATTGGTTTAAAGGGATGATAACATGATAAGATTGCTTGATAAAACAACTATAGATAAGATTGCTGCCGGTGAGGTTATAGAGCGACCTTCCTCTGTAGTGAAGGAGCTTTTGGAAAATGCAATAGATGCCCATTCTACATCTGTAACTGTGGAGATTAAGGAGGGTGGAATATCCTTTATCAGAGTTACGGATAATGGTGATGGTATACCAAAGGATCAGGTAAGAACTGCATATATGCGTCATGCAACCAGTAAAATCGAGGATGCATCTGATTTAGAAAGTATAGAATCTTTAGGCTTTAGAGGTGAAGCATTATCTACTATTGCGGCTGTATCTCAGACGGAGATGATAACCAAGACTGCAGATGATTTAGTTGGCGTAAAATATGTTATACATGGTGGAGAAGAGATAGAGTACAAGGAGGTTGGTGTGCCTGAGGGTACAACAATTGTTGTTAGAAATCTGTTCTTTAATACACCTGCCCGTAAAAAATTCCTAAAGACACCTATGACAGAGGGTTCTTATATTAATGATTTGGTTTTAAGAATTGCTTTGTCTCATCCTGAGATTGCATTTAAGCTTATAATTAATGGTCAGACCAAGCTAGATACCTCAGGTAATGGAAAGCTTAAGGATACCTTATATCAGCTTTTTGGAAGAGATATCACCTCAAATATTATAGAGGTGGATTACGAGCAAAATGATATTAAGATATCAGGATTTATTGGCAAACCATTTATCTCAAGAGGTAACAGAGGATTAGAAAATTATTTTATTAATAAGCGATATATTAAAAGTAATATTGTAAATAGAGCCATAGAAGAGGGCTATAAAACCTTTGTTATGCAGCATAAGTTTCCTTTTACTGCATTATTTATTGAGCTTCCACTTGATAAATGTGATGTAAATGTTCATCCTACTAAGATGGAATTTAAATATGATAATGAGAGAGCCTTATTTGAAGCTGTTACAAAGGCCGTAAGGGAGGCGCTTTCATTTAAGGAGCTTATTCCTAAGGCTGAATATAATAATCAGGCCAAGGTAATAAAAAGTGTTGAAAGACCTGCTGAGCCTTATGAAACCAGAAGAGCAAATAATATGGCTAAATTAGAAGAACCTACAGGTTTATCTAATGCTGGTTCTTCTGCTGCAACTGTAAGTGGCACAGGCAAAACATCTGTAGTTAATACCACTAGCACCATGAATCCTGTTAGTCAGTCTAAAATTAATGGATACTCAGCATCATACAGCATTTTAGAACAGATGAAAAAACAGGAAGAAGAGCTTAATAAAGATACACAGATTAGTAGAACAAAGGAAATTGAGAAAGAAAACCTTAATAAGGATTTGTCTGATGAAAAGACTAATAAGCTTACTGACGATAAGGAAACTGCTGTATTAAAAACTGCAGGCTATAAATTTGCATCATCTCCATATGCTAAGGCTACTCCTAATGTTGTAAGTGATAGGGAAGACAGAGGTATTGATATTACTAATCTTCTTAAGGATGATGGAGTATCATATCATGCTTCAACTAAGGATGCTGCTGTTAATAATGCAGAGGCTGTAAGGAATAATCAGGATAGCAAAACAGATTTAAACAAAAATCAGATATCTGATATACCTAAGATTAACACTGAAAAGGACGGAGTTAAGCTACAGATTAATATGGGTAGTGAAGAGGCTTATGGAACACAGGCATCTTTGTTTGATGATAAGTTCTTGTCTGATTCGGCTAGAAAAAAACACAGACTAATAGGCCAGGTATTTGGTACTTATTGGCTTATTGAATATGAGAATAATTTATACATTATGGATCAGCATGCGGCTCATGAGAAGGTTAAATATGAAGAGCTTATGGCCCAATTAGATTCAAAAGAGATTTTCTCTCAGCAGTTAATGCCTCCAATGGTTGTTACGGTATCATATGCAGAGAGAGAAGTTATACTTAACAATTATGATTTATTCATGAAATTTGGATATGATATAGTTGAATTTGGTGGAAATGAATTTAAAATCAATGCTGTTCCTGCAAATCTTTACGGATTACATGGACGAGAGATGTTTATGGAATTTGTAAGCTCTCTTATGGATAATGCAGGATATATGTCCAATGATGTTTTTGTAAAGAAGCTTTCAACTATGGCTTGTAAGGCGGCTATAAAGGGTAATATGAGAATAAGCTTTGCGGAGGCGGATGCTCTTATTGAACAGCTGTTAAAGCTTGAGAATCCATATACATGTCCACATGGCAGGCCTACAATTATATCAATGAGTGAAAGAGAGCTAGAGAAAAAGTTTAAGAGAGTTTTATAAATCCCCGAATTATTCGACCATAATAAAGTTATGTAAACTACGGATATATTTAGCCATATTACATGATTGAATAGTTCAATATAATATTATTATGTAAACCGAAATGCAAAAAAGGATATATTATGCAAAATAATATAAATATTAATGGAAAAAAATTAATAGTGCTTACTGGTCCTACAGCTGTTGGTAAAACCGATTTATCTATTAAGCTTGCAAAAAAGGTAAGTGGTGAGATTATTTCTGCTGACTCTATTCAGGTTTATAAGCATATGGATATAGGCTCGGCTAAAATTACCCAAGAGGAAATGGATGGTGTTAAGCATCATCTTATAGATGTTCTTGATCCAAAGGAGAGCTTTAATATTGCAACCTTTAAGGCTATGGCAGTAGAGGCAATGGAGAGTATTTATAGCAGAGGTAATATTCCAATTATAACAGGTGGTACAGGCTTTTATATTCAGTCAGTGCTTTATGATATTAATTTTGCTGATAATGAGGACGATGGATATAGACAAACCCTAGAATTAATTGCAAAGGATAAGGGAGCTAATTACCTTCATAGTATGCTTAGAGATGTAGATCCTGCCTCAGCAGATAATATTCATGCTAACAATGTAAAGCGAGTTATACGTGCTTTGGAATATTATCATCAGACTGGACAGCTTATGTCAGAGCATAATGCTACAGAATCAGCCAAGTCCTCACCATATAATTTTGCTTATTTTGTTCTTAATTGTAATAGAGAGCTTTTATATAATAGAATTGATAGTAGAGTTGATATTATGCTAGAGCAGGGTTTGGTGGATGAAGTGAAATTCCTCAGGGACGAGCTTGGATTGACAAGGGATTTAGTATCTATGCAAGGACTTGGATACAAAGAGATTCTTAGTTATTTAGATGGAGAAATAAGCTTAGAAGAAGCTGTTTATATATTAAAGAGAGATACAAGACATTTTGCAAAGCGTCAGTTAACCTGGTTCAAAAGAGAAAAGGACGTAATATGGGTTGATAAGGATTCTTTGGTCACAGAGAATTCACAGCTTGAGTTTATAATAAATGAGCTCAAGACTAGAAATATAATTAGTTAGGAGTTTTATAATGAGTAATTTACGAGATTATTACATAGAGCTTGGTATTTCGCCAAAGGTATATGACTTTTGTAGCGAAATAGAAGCAAGTCTTGAGGCAAGATTTAAAGAAATTGATAGTATTACTGAGCTTAATCAGGTTAAGGTATTAAAAGCTATGCAGGAGGCAAAATTTGCCGAGGAGCATATGAATGGAACAACTGGATATGGGTATAATGATGCTGGTCGTGAGGTTGTTGAGGATATTTATGCCAAAGTATTTAAGACTGAATCGGCTTTAGTAAGACAGCAGATTACCTGTGGAACCCATGCCTTAGCCATTGCATTAGGTGGTAATCTTAGACCAGGAGATGAGATTCTTTCACCTTGTGGTAAGGTTTATGACACCTTAGAGGGAGTTATAGGTGTAAGAAAATCAAAGGGGTCATTGGCAGAATTTGGCATAACCTTTAAACAGGTAGATTTGCTTCCTAACGGTGAATTCGATTATGAGAATATTAGAAAAAACATAAATGAGAATACTAAGCTTATAGAGATACAGCGTTCAAAGGGCTATGATGTAAGACCAACCCTTTCTGTTAAACAGATAGGAGAGGTTATTTCCTTTATTAAGTCGATTAAGCCTGATGTGATTTGTATGGTAGACAACTGCTACGGTGAATTTGTTGAAGCTATAGAACCTTCGGAGGTAGGCGCTGATATGGTTGTTGGATCCCTTATTAAGAATCCGGGTGGTGGACTAGCTCCTATAGGTGGTTATATATGTGGCACCAAAGAATGCATTGATAATTGTGCATACAGACTTACAAGTCCTGGACTTGGTAAGGAGGTTGGAGCTTCTCTTGGGGTAACTAGAAATATTGCTCAGGGATTATTTATGGCACCAACTGTTACTTCAGCAGCATTGAAGGGGGCTATATTTGCTGCAAATGTATATGAAAAACTTGGATTCAAAACTGTTCCTAATGCAACAGAGGATAGACATGATATAATTCAGGCCGTTGAGTTTGGCAAGCCTGAGCTTATTCAAGCCTTTTGTGAGGGAATTCAGGCTGCTGCCCCTGTGGATAGTTATGTAACACCGGTTCCATGGGATATGCCAGGATATGACAGTCAGGTAATTATGGCTGCAGGCGCATTTGTTTCAGGAGCATCTATTGAATTAAGTGCAGATGCACCGATGAAAGAGCCTTACGCAGTATATTTTCAGGGAGGACTTACATATCATCATGCCAAGTTTGGTATTATGATGTCTCTCCAAAAAATTGTAGAAAAAGGCCTTGTAACATGGTAAAATAGAATGATGTTTTTTTGTTGAGTTTTTAAATTTTGGAGGATCAAGATGGCAGGAGTAGCGCATAAAAATTATTGGACACTGCTTATTATATTATTAAGTGGTATTGTTTTAGGTGGATTTTTAGGCTATTTATGTAGAAATGTCAGCTTTTTAAGCTGGTTAAGCTATGGTCAGACCTTTGGTTTATCATCTCCGGTTGTGTTGGATTTGGGAATTATGGTAGTTACCTTTGGCCTTACTATTAGCATTAATATAGCAAGTATAATTGGTATTATTATTGGTATTATCATATACAAAAAGCTTTAGCTTATGCTTTGCACCTTTAGCCTTGGAGAGGTAGAAGGGTGTTAGATATGTTGATAAGAGAAATTGCTGATTGTGAAAGACCTTATGAAAAGGCTGTAAAAAATGGTGTTGAATGTCTTAGTGATGCTGAGCTTTTGGCAGTGATAATTAAGACTGGTTCTAAGGAACATGGTGCTATTGATTTAGCAAATATGATACTTAACTCACATTATTATTATAAAGGTCTTACTGCTTTACATTATATTAGTAGAGAGAATTTGCTTAATATTAATGGCATTGGTCATACAAAGGCCACACAGGTTTTAGCTATTGCTGAACTAGCGTTTAGAATGACTAAGCAAAACCTAAGGGATGAATTGTGTTTTGATAATCCTTGGTCCATTGCACAATATTACATAGAAGAATGCAGGTATTTAACTAAGGAACGACTGTATCTTTTGATGTTTAATAATGCTAATATTTTAATTAAAGAGGTAATACTTTCAGAGGGTACTGTTAATAAGAGTTTGGTTTCCAATAGAGAAATATATATTCAGGCTCTAAAATACGAAGCAGTTAATATTATTTTGGTTCATAACCATCCCTCTGGTAATGTGGAACCTAGTAGGTCTGATATAGAGGCTACAATATCTGTTTTAGAAGCGGGGCAGATGATTGATATAAAATTACTTGACCATATTATTGTTGGTGGAAATAATTATTTTAGTATGCATGAAAGTGAGATTATCTAATGAGATATGATAGAAGAAAGGATATTAGTCCAAAATATTTATTGTTAGCTTTTTCATTAATATGTGTTATATTTTTGGTTATTTCATATTTTGCCGGTGACCAACTTCAGTCTGTGAAAAGGTTTACAGGTAAAATTGTAACTCCTGTTCAACAGGGAATCAATAAGCTTGGTATATGGACTGACTCAAAGGTAGAGAATTTCAAGGAAATCCAAGCATTAAATGAGGAAAACGAAGCTCTTAAAAAAGAGATAGCTATGTATAAGACAGAAATTACTAATTATCAGAATAAGCTGTCTGAATTAGATGAACTAAGAGAGTTATATGCATTAGATGAGAGCTTTCCTGAATATGAGAAGACAGGTGCTAGAGTTTTTGCAAAAGATTCTTCCTCTTTTTTCTCTGTATTTTACGTAGATAAGGGTACAGATGATGGTATAAAAGAGGGTATGAATGTTTTATGCGGGGAAGGTGTAGCTGGACTTGTCATTGAGTGTCATGATGACTATTCAAAGATTAGGGGAATAATCGATGATAATTCTAGTATCAGTGCTAAGGTTATGCCTGCTAATGCTCTTTGTACTGTTGAAGGAAATCTAAGCTATTATCAGGAAGGATATATTACTGTAAAAAATATAGATAAGGATGCTAAGGTAAGTATAGGAGATAAGGTAGTTACATCTCCTATATCAGATAGATATCATCAGGGAATAATAATTGGTTATGTGGCAGAAATATCATATGATACAAATAATCTTACTATGACAGCAAAGCTTACCCCTGCGGCGGATTTTACCAACATATCAGAGGTATTGATTATTTTGGACGAGAAGGAAGACCTTATCGAGGAAAAGTAAAGTATAGGATAATAAAGGATAACATAGATGAGACGAGTAATAACCCTTGGGATTTTAATTATAATTAATTTTTCCCTACAAACAACTATATTTGGTTTTCATGATATAAGCAGTATAAGTCCTAATTTATTGCTTATATTAACTATGTCCTTTGGTCTTATGAGAGGGCGTAGAGAGGGTATGCTTGTTGGATTTTTCAGTGGCTTTTTGGTGGATTTGTTCTTCTTGGAATTATTAGGTCCCTATATGTTTCTTTATATGATAATAGGATATACTAATGGATTTTTTCACAAGAATTATATGATAGAGGATGTTATGCTTCCTTTGATTATAATATTAATTGATGATTTTGTATTTAACTTTGCTGTATATGTTGTAGGTTTTGCTCTTTATAATAAGTTGAATTTCTCGGCTTATTTTTATGGGATAATATTACCAGAGATGCTTTCAACAGTATTGCTTACGATTATTGTTTATAAGATTTATGTGTATATTAATAGAAAACTTAAGGCTAAGGCGTTAAGAAAGGAAATGTAATTAATGATTTGGGAGATTCTTCAATCAATTAAAGAAACAATTTTAGATTATATAAAGCATAGATTATTTCCCATTACAGTGCTTATTATAGTGATGTTTGTTATGCTTATAAAGCAGCTTTTTACACTTCAGATTGTTGAAGGTGAAAAGCATATGGAAAACTTCACCTATAAATCTAAGAAAACACTTACCATAGAGTCTGTGCGTGGAGAAATATATGATAGAAATGGTAAGCTTTTAGCATATAATGAGCTTGCCTATTCTGTTGTGTTTAGTAATGATACAGCCATAACTGCAGCAGCTGCTGCTAAGGGTGTAAGTGAGAATGCTCTTAAAAATGAGATTCTTTACAGAGCAATTACAATATTAGAGAATAACAATGATGATCTTGCAATAGATTTTAATATTACCTTAGATGAAAAGGGAGAATACAAGTTCTTAGTTAAAGAAACACAGCT
>JAGALE010000442.1 GCA_017625335.1 Lachnospiraceae bacterium | reverse complement strand
GAGCGGATATTATAGCGGGGATATGAACAACTTAACTACAACGGGCAGGTATTGGTGTACTAATTGCGATAATATGCCCACAGCTAATAATTGGGGTGTGTGCGAAGTTACGAAACCAGTAGCAGATGATTCAGCACTCTTACAAACTGTATATGACCAAAACGCTATATATACAAGATTTTATGTTAATGATGGGTGGCTTGGATGGATAACAACAGATAGCAAACCCACAAGAATTGGTACACAAACCACTATTGAACCAACACAGTCGGCAGCCTTTAAATATGATGCAACAAAAACCTACTCATTATGTGAAATTATGTTTTATGGTTATGGTGGTTTTAGACAAAGTATAAAAATACCTTTAGTTGGTACTATCATTAAATTTATGACCTCAAGCACCGAATGGGGCGGTTCGTTTAATACTTCCTTTGGAAATGGAGGACTGGTAATTACTAATAATAGTGGTACGCAGAAACTTATAATCACACATATTTATATGATTCCATAAAGGAGGAATATACTATGAAAATCTCAATACACAATTCTCTAATTATGAGAGGTTGGAACGTAGTAATTAAGAAATAAATTAGAGTCGCTATCTCTAATTTAAACCTTTGTTATGTCAACAATTCCAGCTAATCTAATTACCTTTACATTAACTCTTGTGCTTGTTGAGTTATTCTTGATAATAACATTATATGTGTCTACTGTTTCAACACTTACTTGACTACCGCCAAATAACTGTGTAATTCTAGCACCACTATAACTACTGAAAGACATTAGTCCTTCATATCTAACTACTACATTATTCGCAAAAAGAATTAACAAGAATGTAGAAGCAATTTCTGCATTTAATGTAATACTTTCACCTGCACCTAACGAAAAACTATAACTTTTTATAGCATCTAAATTAGAATTAGTTTGCTCTAAATTAGAGTTTAATATCAAATCATCAAAAAATATCTCAATCTCATATTCATCATAATTTCACATTCACAATTGTTATCATATAAAAAAATAAAGAAGGAGGAAACGCAAATGAAAGCTACATTTTGTGCTGTTGCAGGTTCTATAGGTTCCGGAGTGGCATATCTACTAGGAGGTTGGACACATTCGCTGAAGTTTCTTGTGATACTTATGGTTATTGACTTCGTCACAGGTCTTATGGTGGGTGGAGTGTTTCATAAGAGCACAAAGACAGAAACAGGTGCATTAGAGTCAAGAGCTGGTTTTAAAGGCATCTGCAAAAAAGTAACAATGCTGTTTTTTGTAATGATAGGACACGGAGTAGACGTAGAACTTGGTGTAGATTATATCAAGACAGCAGTGTGTATTGCATTTATGGTGAACGAGATAATATCCATTACAGAAAACGCGGGTTTGATGGGTGTAAGTGTTCCTGAGCCGATAACTAATGCTATAGATTTGTTGTCGAAAAAAAGCAAGTTAGAAAAGATTGATAAGGAGGATGAGGAATAATGAATATAATAGAAACTAATTTGACGTTTGGACCTCTGAATAAAAGAGAGTCAACAAAGAGGATGATATTACATCATGTTGCAGCTCTGAAATGCACTGTGTATGATGTTCATAGATGGCACAAGTCTTATGGATGGGCTGGTATAGGTTATCATTTTTTTGTATCTAAGGATGGAAAGATATATCAAGGTAGACCTATTGATACAGTTGGTAGTCACGCAGCAGGGCACAATTCGGATTCAATAGGCATATGCTTTGAAGGTAATTTTGAGGAAGAAGAGATGCCAGAAGCGCAGAAGGCAGCAGGCAAAGAAATAGTTGAATATGTTAAGGAATTATATGGTATTACAAAAATCCAAAAACATAGCGATGTAAATTCCACAGCGTGTCCCGGTAAAAATTTTCCGTTCAAGGAAATATCAGAAGCAAGACTTGACACTTCTAAAAAGATTCGTTATAGTTCGCATGTACAGACTTATGGTTGGCAGTCAGAGAAGAAGAATGGAGAAACGTCAGGAACTACAGGTCAAAGCAAAAGACTAGAAGCTCTTGTGATTAATTCTCCAGATGCTAATTTGAGATACAAAGGCCATATTCAGACATTCGGAGATACACCATGGATGACAAACGGATTTGTTTGTGGAACTATAGGACTTGGCAAACGTCTTGAAGCTGTATGGATTGAATGCGACAAGCCTATTACATACAGAGTGCATGTAGAAGATAAAGGATGGATGCCATGGGTAACGAACGGTCAGATGGCAGGCACAACAGGAAAAGGCTTACGCCTGGAAGCCATCGAGATTAAATTTGCATAGTGCTAGGGGGCAAAAAGGGGGCAGAATTCATATGATAATACATTATGATATAAAACAGCCACCGCTCAAAAACCTAGAAAATACAAGGCTTACGGCTTGATTTATAATATAATGAGTTGTATCTTCAAGTCCCGTCAGCTGCATGAATATAACTAAGAAAGACCTTTAAATGTGGTTTAGAAGCTGCATTTAATGGTCTTTTTTGTTTGTTGGAAATAGCAGATTTTATAAAAATAAAACAGTATTTGTATTATTAATAATTTACTTTTATAGTACACAAAAATATGCTATAATTTACGAAATATATGTTACGAAACGCAATGATTATCTGTAGATAATCATAATAAATATATAAAAGGAGATATTATAATTATGAATATATTGGTAACCGGAGGAGCGGGATTTATAGGAAGTCACACCTGTGTTGAGCTTATTGAGGCGGGTTACAAGGTTGTGGTAATGGACAATCTTATCAATTCAAGCAAAGAGGCTGTAAGAAGAGTAGAAAAAATTACAGGAACTACTATTCCATTTTATCCTGTTGACTTGTTGGATGTAGAGGGACTAGATGATATATTTAATAAAGAAAATATAGATGCAGTAATTCATTTTGCAGGGCTAAAGGCTGTAGGGGAATCAGTTGCAAAGCCATGGGAGTATTATAACAATAATATTACAGGTACTCTTAATCTGTGCAAGGTTATGAGAGACCACAATGTTAAGAATATTATATTTAGCTCTTCAGCTACTGTTTATGGTGATCCGGCAGAGATTCCAATTACTGAGAATTGTCCTAAGGGAACTATAACTAATCCTTATGGACATACTAAGAGTATGCTTGAACAGATGTTGTCAGATATTTATAAGGCTGATAATGAGTGGAATGTGGTTCTACTCAGGTATTTTAATCCTATAGGTGCTCATGAAAGTGGTATGATTGGTGAGGATCCAAGTGGAATTCCTAATAATTTAGTGCCTTATATTGCGAAGGTTGCAGTGGGTAAGCTAGAGTGCTTGGGTGTATTTGGTAATGATTACGATACTCCGGATGGAACAGGAGTAAGAGATTATATCCATGTTGTTGATTTGGCAAAGGGACATGTTAAGGCTCTTGAGAAGATAGAGGATAACAGTGGTCTTTCAATATATAATCTTGGAACAGGAACAGGCTATAGTGTTCTTCAGGTGGTTAAGGCATACGAGAAGGCTTGCGGTAAGGTAATAAAGTATGAGATTAAACCAAGAAGAGCAGGAGATATAGCAACCTGCTACGCTGACCCTTCTAAGGCCCGCGCTGAGCTTGGTTGGGAGGCTATGTATGATATAGATAGAATGTGTCAGGATTCTTATCGTTGGCAGAGTATGAATCCTGATGGTTATGCAAAATAGTTTTAGACAGTGATTTTATGAGGTATATATGAGTAAAGGTATTTCCCGTAGAAAACTGAAGATGGATAAGGAGATGCTTAAAAAGCAGGTTCTTAAGGCTAGGAAACAATATTTTCATAAGCTGCCAAGCTTTGTGGAGAAAAAGTTTGACATAACCGAGCTTAAGGATGCAGGCTGTAAGAGCTATCGAATGGTTCCTAAGACTGGCTTTGATGGTGAGTTTATTATCTATATATATGGTAGTGGTATGTGCCATAATATATCTGTGGAGCAGTGGAAGATGATTTCGAATCTAGCGCTTGAAACAGGCAAGGGGCTTTATGTTCCTATGTATCCATTGGCTCCGGAGTCATCCTGTAGAGAATTGTTTGAAATGCTTAGAAAGTCCTATGCTAATTTTTCAAAGAGCTTTGATGTAGATAAGATAATACTCTTGGGTGATTCCTCAGGAGCAGGTCTTGCATTGTCCCTTACACATCTTGCTTGGGAGGATGGTCTTAGAAAGCCGGATCAGCTTATTTTACTATCCCCGGCTATGGATACAGAATTTTTTGACAAGGAGCTTGAATATCAGGTTTCAGAGAATATTGGTTTTGAAAATAGGTACTTTTTTAGTGAAGGAGCCAAGGATTTTATCAACACATATTGGGTAAAGGATTATGCAGTTAAAACACTTTATACAAGTCCATATTATGAGGAGGATTTGACAGATATATGTGATGATATGGTTATATTTTCCGGTACCTATGATATGTTTAATTGCTATGCCCGTAATTTTTATAACAGAGCAAAGGCTCAGGGTATTAACGTTAGATTTTTTGAGTTTGAGGAAGAAAATCATAATTTTATTGTACACTCAAAGTCACAGAATGCATTGATGGCATATAAGTATCTGGTTGATGTTGTGGCAGGAACCTACAAAGCCTCTCTTCCTGATCTTTTGCCATTAAAGAGTATATCGGATTGGACTAAAACCTATCCTGAGGTTATGAAGGATGAGTGGACTTTAAAATTTATATTTGAGAATAAAAGCTCTCTGTCAGGGGCTAAAATTCCTAAGATTAAGAGTGAATATAAGAACATGATAACCATGGCCAGGTATTCAGCCTGTGACCAGATGGTTAAGCAATATATTAAAAAGTATCCTAATTGTACAGTCATTAATATAGGTTGTCGTTTGGATAATATGTTTAAGCGTGTAGACAACGGCAGGATAAAATGGTACAGCATAGACACACATAATACCATGGCTGTTAGAAGACGTATGTATGGTGTTAATTCAAGAGAGACAACAGTAGGACGTAGTGAATGTGATTTGTCTTGGATTAATGAGATAAACTGCAAGCGTAACCAGGGAGTATTGTTTGTATGTAATGATGCATTTAACTATATGTCACCTAGCGTATTTAGAATGATGTTTGACACTCTTCTAGAGAAATATCCTGGATGTGAGATGATATTTACAACAACCACAAAGGGTGTTGCCTTTGGGCAGAATCTAAGACCTGGTAAGGGTGTGTTTAAGAAGAGAAAGAGAAAGCTTGCCATAGATGATGCTCATAAGTTTCTAAGTGGATGGAATCTTGAATATAAGGTAATGGATGAGATACCGCTTAAGAAATATCTAGAGCCTATAAAAGAGAAAAAGCTTATGACTAAGCTAAAGCTTGGATATAATGGACTGACTTTAAATCACAAGATAATTCGAGCTAAGTTTGGCAGTGAAAAATATGAGATACATATATAGAATGTGTATACTAGAATATGTGAACATTCCATTAGTGATATAATATACATAACTAATATAAATATTGGTAACATAATAATGATTTAAAAATATGCTGCCAGGGCTTATCGCTTTGGCGGCATATTTTTAATAGTATTTGTTTTGTTAAATGTGAGGAGAATAAATTGGGAAATATACTTATTGCTAATAATTTAATTAAAACCTTTGAACGTAACGAAAAAAAACGCAAAAAAGTCAGCTTTAACGCTGTGGATGATGTGTCTCTTTTTGTTGGGGAAGGGGAGATAGTTGGTGTTTTGGGACCTAATGGTGCAGGTAAGACAACTCTGCTTAGAATGCTTGGTATGCTTATGAAACCATCATCAGGCAATGTTGTTATGAATATAGGTGGAGAGGCCTGTCAGGATGAGACTAAGCTTAAGGCTAATATAGGCTACCTGTCAGGTAATACAAAGCTATACGGAAGATTAAGCACTAGAGAGCTGTTGGATATATTAGGTAATATCTATGGTCTTCCACAGGAGGTAATTAATCAAAGAATTGATGATATTTCTAATGTACTTAATTTAGGAGAATTTTTGGATAACAGAATCGAGAAGCTTTCTACAGGGCAGACACAGCGAGCGTCTATTTCAAGATGCCTGATTCATAATCCTATGCTATACATTTTCGATGAGCCAACCTTAGGACTTGATATTATTAGCAGTAATTCGATTATCGAATTTATGAAGCAGGAGAGGAATAATGGGAAAACTGTGCTTTATTCCACTCATTACATGGAAGAGGCAGAGTATCTCTGCGACAGAATAATTCTTATAGATAAAGGCAAAATTATAGCTCAGGGAACCTTGAATGAGCTTCAAGCACTTACCGGCTGTGAAAAGCTTAGAGACATATTTAACAGCTTGATTAAGGAGGTGGAGTAGTATGAACAAGAAGATTATTAAACAGCTCTTTAAGAAGGAAATGTTAGATGTTTTAAGAGATAAGAAAACCGTTCTTATGATGGTGGTTGTACCCCTTGTGCTATATCCGCTTATTATGCTGCTTGGTATGCAGGTTATGACAAGTGTGTCACAGGATATGGCTAAAAGCACATATAATATTGCTATAGCTGATGGTGAGAAAAGAGATGAGTATGTAAAGCTTTTTGAAGATAGAGAATATGAGAATGAAGTTATAAGTGTTGTATCAAGTGAAGATTTAGATAATGATTTATTACAGGGTACTATAGATCTTTTTATTGATATAGATGGTGAATCAGATACAGTGAAAATCCATTATCTTTCAGCATCTAATCGTTCGAATTACGCGGTAAATGTGGTACTTGATGTTTTGAATGAGTATTCTGATGAAATGACAGAGGACATGCTTGTAGAGGCAGGGCTTACTCCTGATGAGGTTTTGAATCCTATAAAAATAACCTATGCAGACTGGTCAACAGCAGAGGAATCTACAGGAAGCCTTCTTGGTTCAATACTTCCATTTATGCTGGTTGTAAGTATATTGATGGGAACTATGTATCCGGCAATTGATACCACTTCCGGAGAGAAGGAAAGAGGAACCTTAGAAACTATACTTACTCTGCCGGTAACAAGCAGAGAACTTATATTCAGCAAATTCCTGGCAGTTGGTCTTTTTGGTATAGTATCAGCCTTGCTTAACATTATCTCTATGTGTGGTGTTATGGCATATTTATTTAATATGATGGCATCTGTAGGTGCTAACAATTTTGCCAGCTTTGAGCTTGGTAAATTTGCTATGCCAATTTTAATAGGTGTGCTTTGTGTTTTTGCATTTGCCATATTTGTTAGTGCAGTTTCTATGTGCGTGTGTGCATTTGCGAAAAGCTACAAGGAGGCGAATAACTACATTACTCCTGTCAGCTTGGTTGTAATGCTTGCGTCCTTTATATCCTTTATTCCTAATATTGAGCTTACTAAGAATATGGCTCTTGTTCCGGTAGCTAATTTATGTTTGCTGCTAAGAGATTTATTGGTGTTCAAATTTGACTACCTTAACATACTTTTGGTTTTGTTTAGCAATATAATATATGCTATTGTATCAGTGCTTGTATTAGGAAAGATTTATAACAGTGAATCCATTATGTTTGGAGATGGACAAAGTGGAATTGGGATTTTTGAAAAGCGCTCTAATATGAAGAAGGGCGGTGTTCCAACCTTAGGTGATTGCGGCTTTGTAGTGGTTTTAATGGCACTTATTTATTTGTATGCGGGAAGCACTCTTCAGTTAAAATACCAAACTGTAGGCTTGGTTTTAAGTCAGCTTCTGTTCATATTAGTGCCACTTTCAATAGTAATATACTCTAAGAAAAGTGTTAAGGAGACCTTTAAGCTAAAACTTTGCAAGCCGGGGCAATTCCTAGGAGGAATTATATTCGGTATTGCTGTTATATTCTGGAATTTAATTGTATCAGCCATATCAACTGCTATATTTAAAGATAGTGCTACCTCTAGTCAGGAAGGACTGCAGGTATATATGCCGGATAGCTTTGTATTAGGTCTTTTGGTTTTGGCGGTAACACCGGCTATATGTGAGGAAATGTTCTTTAGAGGCTATGTATTCTCCTCTTTAGAGAAAAAGCTTAAACTGGCTACCGCGATTTTACTTAGTGCAGCATTATTTGGAGTATTCCATATGAGCTTGGCAAAGCTTTTATCCACAGCATTTTTAGGCGGAATGATAGCCTTAGTGGGGCATAAGACAAAAAGTATTTTCCCAGGTATGATGATTCACTTTATGAATAATACACTGGCCTGCGTAGCTATGTACTATCCTATGGAAATTATGGAT
>JAGALE010000441.1 GCA_017625335.1 Lachnospiraceae bacterium | reverse complement strand
TAACAGGAAAGCCTTTAGAAACTATAGGTGAAAGTGGAGATGTGATAACAGTCACCTATGATAGCGGAATAAATATAGGGCAGAATGTTAGTTATGATTTGTCTTATGATTACGACTTAACCCATGCCATAATTAGTCAATGGGAAAGGGTCCCTTATGTGGGTAGTAATGATTGGATAGAAGTATCAACAATTGACAGAGAAACACAGCTGGTATTTCAGGATAATAGCGTGTATAAGGCTACCATATCCGTATATCCAGAGGTTACATATAAGCTTAATGAAGATATTAAGGTGGAGTTAAAGGGCTTAGACTATGAGAAGATTGAGTACGATGTGTCTAGTGATGCTATTAAGATGTATGTGTGGATAATAGTTGGTGACAAAGAGGAGATTTCTCAGGTTAAGCAGGTGGATACTGTGGAAATTAAAGAGATTCCAGGACTTGTACTTGCGGGAAATGTAGCTGATAGAATGGATGCATCTGAGATTTCCTTAGGGGAAAATGTATTATGTCAGGATTTGAACTGGTTGTATTTTGATACAAATAAGAGTTATTACAAGTATTGTAATCCTGAGTATGAGGGTAAGGATTCTGTTAAGACATTTGTCCATAAAAATCCAGTGTATTGTGCCAGATTACGAATTCATCCTGACACAGGCTATGCATTTTCTGAGGAGCTTAAGGTTACATATAATGGATTTGAGCTTGAAAGAATAGATAAAAAACCACCGATGGTGGATATTACCGGCTACTATGAGATGGATAGCGACGGTGAGATAATTGTTAATATATATTTCTATGCAGTGGAAATGTATGGAGAGCATGGAATTATAACCTCAGATGTGGCATTTGCAGCTCATGGAACTGTTGTAACTATGAATCCACAGCCAGATGAGGGTTATGAGGTGGCTGGATATGAATCAAGATGTTTAATGACCGGAACTCCAAAGGATTCTAAGATAGAGATAGAGGATAATAAGCTTTATATGAAGACATATCCAGTGGAGATAAAGTGGACGTTTAGAGAGGATTAAAGCTAAGGAGAATTAGTGTTATGAAATGGTACAACAAATGTAAATTCATAGTAAATAAGCTGGTTTTGACCTGCTCGGCTATAATGGGATTTATCCTGCTTACCGGTAAGGGTTTATTAGGTGCAACAGGAATTCATAAGTATGAGGAGATAAATTATTTTGTAGAGAATTACTATGTACCTTCAGTTTATAAAACCCATAATTATTTCTTTGGTGCGTTGATAGTGCTTGGTGCATTAATTATGATTTTTGGCTGGAAAAGCTTTGACGGGAAGAACAGGGATGGAATCTGGCTGGAGAATATGAGTATAGGTTTTCTGGCAACTGCATTTGTAGGCTATGGACTTACAACTCAGCTTACTTTACATGTGATGTGCTGGAGTGTGATTACTGCTTATATTATGGGTGCACTTTTGCTAGTGCTTTTTGTGATAAATCTTATATATTTTACGAAGCACAAGGAGATAAGAAGTGAGCATACCGGTATGAAGAAGGTGCTTTTGGGTGTGATTGTTACTGTGGTATTTACAGTAGCTGGTGGTATATATTATGGTCGTGATATAGATGATAAGTGGGATGAAAAATACCTGGAATTTTGTGAGATTTATGAGGGTGAAATATGGGGGCTGCTTCGAGATGATCATGCCCTTATATATAACAGATTACAGTTCGTAAATTATTTTAATCAGGATGGCAAGAGCTTTACTATTGAGGAATTAGAGGAGAGTATAGCTAATTTTAAGAATAAAGAAGGCTCATGGTACACTTTGTGGTATTGTATAGAATTTTTGAACGATGTGTTTGCTTTTAGAGAAACCCCTGTAAGCTTTTCTGATTATGACTATAATGGTAATCCGGCAAAAGGCTTTTGGGTTTATACATGTAGATATCTTATATTGAAGGATATTGATGTTGATACTGCCAGTGATGAACAGCTAGATGAAGCGTGCCGTTATGTATATGAATGTATTACCAATCAGGTACCTATCGAGCTTGTAGGGGAAGAAGAGGAGCTGGTATTCCATATTAGTATACCGGAAAGTGGAGATAAGTCGGATGTGTCAGTAATTGTGGACAGTGATAAATTTTATCCTTCTACAATGCTATGGTATGAGGCTGGCAGTGTAGGTGAAAGATTTCAGAGTGGAAGTGAACCGGTAGATGTAATTAGAGAAGGAACAATGTATAGAGTGCAACTTGAAGCATATTGCGGTATGCCTTATGCGTTTTCAAAGGATGCTAAGGTTGCAATCAATGGAGTAGAATACGAGGAACTTGAGGTAGAGGTTGAACATGATAATTTGACTGTGTACATATGGCTAACTCCTTCAGGAATAAATTAGGGGGTATTGCATAATGGAGAAAAAAACTATCAATATAAAGAAATTAATCAGAGATATATGGAGCATTATCTTTCTTCTTATTTTTGTAGTATGTTTAATCTTAAATCATAATCATATTGATATAGTATGCTTGGCACAGGGGCTTATACAGCGAGAATATTATCAGGAGTTTTTGTGGCCGGCAGCTTTTGGTAAGCTTAATAATATATTGGCAATAATTACCTTTATATGTGGAGCTGTTCATCTGCATACACAGATGGATATGAATAGTAACACAGGTGAGAAGGGTGAGCTTTTTGCTACGAATGTAGCTGTTACCGTTCAAGGGATAGCAGGTGCAATATATTGTTTGGTCACTATGTTTTGTATGAAGAGCTTTAGCCTTCTTAATGTACTATTGTTATGTGCCATTATATTTGCCATATTCTCAGTGATATATAATAGCAAGGCATATAAGAATATAGAAGTAGAGGTCATAGCGGAGGATTGTGACTATGAATTGGAGGTATTAAAGCAGGCAGGAAAGAAAATTAGTGTTATATTATTAGGGGTGGCTATAGCATTTGCCCTTAATTTGCCTGATGCCATAAATGGAGTGGTAGATGCTGGAGAAGAATGCAAACAGGTAAGTGAGGATAAGATAGAGCTATGCTTTGGGCATCTTCATGGTATAGAGGACAATCGTGCCACAGTTAAGGTGGAGTTTGTCAATTTATATGGAAGCTCAGGAAGAGAATATAGCGTGACTGAGTTGGAGCAGGAATATGAAAGCTTTAAGCGTGGCGAGGATGACTGGGAGAATCTGCTAAGGTTCTGTGATGAAAGCATAGACATAGAGCTTTCATATCATAAAATTGATGCATCAACGGGAGCATATCCTTATTTTGAGGATTATGGTAGTTTGAGTGAAGCATTTGGCTTGGAATATAATAATAGGGATAAAGAATCAAGTAATAAGGTATCGGATAAGCTGGGAGATGGAAGATTTTTTGCGGCATGCGTAGAGGAAAAGCTTAACCAGGATGGGCTTACTCTAAGACAGATAAATGATACTTCCATGCTATCATCAGGCTCACCTATATACTATTATGAGCTAGAGTATGAAACTGCCAATACTGAGCAGGTGAAGAATGCTTGCATTAGTGTAGCTGCAGAAAATGGTGATGCAGATAGTCAGGAAAAGTATGTAGAAAGCATTGACCTTAGCATGTCCTGCGGAATAGGCGATATGGTAGGTGATGTGAATATAGTTGAAAATAACGGATATGAAATTGAATCAATCCGTTGGGAGCAATATATAGAAAAGTATACTGGAACAGGTGATTATGAGTATATAGATGATAATGAAATTATAGGATATGGTGGAAAATATAAGGTTACAGTAAAGGTTTCATTTCCCATACCATATGTAGCTACAGATGATGTTCTGGTTACGGTGGATGGTATAGATGTAGAGCGAGTGGAGCTTAAGGGCACATCTAAGGATTCTATGTTTTACAATAGCAGTGAAGAAGCCCATGAAGCACTTTTGATTGAGATATATTTTTATGTGGGTGTATATAATGATATGTCTCTAAAGCGTCTGGAGTTAGGCTATGAGGTATTTCGTCCTGGTGAGATTCTGGATAACATTGGTCCTATAGATGAAAATGATGTATGCACAGGAAAATGTGTAGGTTGGAGAATATATGATGTTGAAACCGGGAAGGCAGCATATTACGGACAGAGCATAGCATCCGAGAATAACCTTTGTTATATCGCTGATATAAAGATAACTGCTGACCAGGGACAGTCTTTAAAGGATGTTAATTGTATAGTTGTAGATAATTTTTATTTTAAAGCTAACCTTAACATATCTGAGTATGACGAATCACAGCATAAGTATACTGCAGGAGCGTATCCAAAGGCTTATTTTGAGAAGCATCTTGATGGTGATGATGAATATATTATGTTGTATCTTCCATACTATAGGGTGGCCACAACCGGCGTTGATGGAGATGTGCAGACAACATATCATCTTAATGGATATGACTATGGGAATTATATCTATCTGGTAGAGGATAGTGTAATTCGTTTGCATGATAAACCAAAGCTTGAATATGAGCTTGACAGATATG
The DNA here is from genome assembly GCA_017625335.1 of Lachnospiraceae bacterium. Classification (GTDB taxonomy): domain Bacteria; phylum Bacillota; class Clostridia; order Lachnospirales; family Lachnospiraceae; genus Coprococcus_C. Next base: position 2,633 of record JAGALE010000441.1, on the reverse strand, counting down.
AAATTACAGATTTTAATGGAGATAAGATTAATCTGGATTGGGTAGAAGCTGATATAAAAGCATTAGAGGGTTATGTTATGCCGGCATATCCCATAACTATAACAGGATACTTTGAGGAGATTCATTAATTTGAAGTAATTAATATAGTGAAAATATACTTAGAAAAGATAGGTTAGAGCTATGAATTAGCTTAGAAAAATAGTAGTAATAAAGGAACAGCACTTTCATGAAGAAAAACGACGTATATGAAATTACAATTGAAGATATAGGCAATGACGGTGAGGGCATCGGACACATTTACCAAGAGGACTCTGACAAGGGTATTGCAGTATTCGTAAAGGATGCTGTAATCGGTGATGTTGCCAGTGTTAAGCTTATAAAGGTGAAGAAAAATTACGCCTACGGTCGTCTTATGGAGGTTATTACACCTTCGCCATACAGGGTGGAGCCGGTGTGTCTAAATGCCAGACGCTGTGGTGGCTGTTCTATTATGCACATGGACTATGAGAAGCAGCTTGATTACAAGTGGAACAAGGTTAAAAGCTGCTTAGAGAGAATTGGCGGAATTGCTGATGTGGCTGATATTATGGAGCCTATTTACGGTATGGACAAGCCTTACAGCTTTAGAAACAAGATGCAGTTTCCGGTAGGGTTAGATAGAGATGGCAAGGTGCAGATAGGCTTTTACGCGGGAAGAACCCACAGTATTATAGATTTGGAGCAGTGTCATATCGGTCATCCTGTAAATGATTATATAGTGGCAGAGCTTCGTCCTTGGCTACAGAAGTGGCAGGATAAGACAGGTGTGTTTATATACGACGAGGAGGCACACAAGGGATTAGTTAGACATATTCTTACCAGAGTGGGATTTGTCACAGGCGAGCTTATGGTGTGCCTTATTATCAATGGTAATGGCATAGGAAAGTTTGTGGGAGATATGAGCTGTGAGAAGGAGCTAAAGGCTGCAGTTGAAGAAGCTGTGGAGAAGTATAATCAGGGGCTAGAACTTAAGTGCGATGCAACTAAGGAAAGCCTCCTTAAAATCAAGTTAACTAGCTTAAGTATAAATATTAACCGAGACAAAACCAATCGAATATTAGGTGATAAATGTAAAACCCTTTGGGGTGAGGATTACATTTCCGATTATATAGGTGATATTAAATTTAATATATCCCCTATGTCCTTCTATCAGGTAAACCCTACTCAGACCAAGGTGCTTTATGATAAGGCAGTGGAGTATGCTGATTTATCTGGCAATGAAGTGGTTTGGGATATGTACTGTGGTATCGGAACCATTTCCCTTAGCTTGGCGAAAAAGGCGGGGAAGGTGTACGGTGTGGAGATAGTTCCCCAGGCAATTGAGGATGCAAAGGTTAATGCAAGGGTAAATAATTTGACCAATACTGAGTTTTTCTGTGGCAAGGCCGAGGAGGTTGTGCCAGCCTTTTATCGTGGAGAGCTTAAGGATATAGAAGGCAAGCATCCTGATGTAATCGTGGTTGACCCACCGAGAAAGGGTTGCGACTCAGTGCTTCTTGATACCATACACGCTATGGTGCCTAAGAGACTTGTATATGTTAGCTGTGACCCGGCTACTTTGGCAAGAGACGTGAAGATACTTGTTGAGAAGGGCTTTAAGTTGGAGAAGGTGGCTGTAGTAGACCAGTTCGGTCACAGCGGACATGTGGAGACGGTATGTCTATTGTCCAAACTTCATGAGGCTAAGCATCATGTAAATGTAACATTGGAAATGGATGAGTTGGATGTGACGTCTGCGGAGAGTAAGGCAACGTATGAAGAGATAAAAGATTATGTGTTGGAGAAGCATGGTTTGCAGGTGACGAATCTCTATATTGCGCAGGTTAAGAGAAAGTGCGGTATCATTGAGAGGGAGAATTATAATAAGTCTCAGAAGGAAGATGTGAAGCGGCCACAGTGTCCGGAGGATAAGGAAAAGGCTATTATGGATGCTCTGGAGCATTTTGGGATGGTGTAAGAGATGAATAGGAATGCAATGTTAGGCTTTAAATGGGACTATGGACATCAAAATTATATTGATGATTTAAAAAGAAAAGAAATGTATAAAGCGGGGTTGATGCAAGGTGTCAAACAATGTAAACTTTCTTTTTTTAAAAGAAGAAAAGTGATAAAGTTAGTAAATACATTGCAGAAATTGGCTTATTTGTTAGATGAGCCTATTCAAACTAACATGATGCTAAATGAAGAAGTTTGGAGTTGTGATTGTTTAGAATATAGAATTGATTTTGTATATGAGTATATTAACAAGATGTCTATAAAACCACAGAAAGTGAGTGTTGAAGAAATTTATCCGTTATGTCAGGTGGAAATGGACATAGATATTAGATATGTGGAAATGACAGAAGCATTAAGGAAAAGCAAAAGCACAAGAAGTCATTGAGACTTATAAGGACGAAAAGATGCAGAAGCGATTATGGAAGGAGGGAAGCTTTGAACAAGGAATTTGAACGCTGCTGCACATTCCTGGCCGAGATGATGGAAAAATACGGAGCATTGGTTTTGCGAGATATCGCAGTAGAGATTCAGTACGAACCGGAAACTTGGTTTGATGATGCAGAGGGAAAAAGACTTCGGTATGAGGCTTATGCGAGAAG
>JAGALE010000440.1 GCA_017625335.1 Lachnospiraceae bacterium | reverse complement strand
TCTACGGTGGAAAAATTATATTCTATAACTTCACCATAATCATTGAAAATTGATAGGTTAATGTCATCACCTATGGTTTTTCTATCTAAAAATACAAGCTTCATAATATTCTCCTTAAATAATATAAAATAGAATAGTATATGTGCAAAACTATGCTGTTTTGGATGTGGATAAACTTTAATTCGCCATAATTCACACTAAAATTCATTATAACCTAAGACTTAAATAATGACAATAAATCCCCACTAAAAACAATATAATACATAAGCCCATGCATTTGTCTTAAAAAATACTATAATTTGATATGCCTTATGCTGTCGAAGCTAAAATGCAAAATTTGCCGTCAAATTATAGGTGTCGCAACTTGCGTTTTGTTACATATTGCTCCTTTTTTCAAGGGCACTTATAATGACAGAGATGTTAAAAAAAGTAATAGCATTTTGAATTAAAATGAAAAATGCAATATAAGGAGGAATAATATGAAGACGAGGGTATTAGTATTAAAGCATGATACCAGGGGAACAGAGGAACTCAAAAAGGATTTGATGGGAAGAAACGATATGGAGATAGTGAAGTGGATTAATGATGGAGCAGATGGGGTAAGCTTTATCAAAAGATATAATCCTGAAATTATCCTGTTAGATTTGTTGTTACCTAATGTGGATGGGTTAGAGATAATAGAAGAGATAAATAAGCTTGGCCCCAAGGGCTATAAATTTGTGATTATCTGTAATGAAAGTCAGCTTAGATTTATTGAGACTACATATAAAGGCAAGCTTAATAATGTGCTTGTTATGTTGGTTCAGGAGGATACACAGGGGAATGATTTATATGATGAGATTATGAAAGCAAAGTCCTCTAGAGCAAAGGATATAGTTAGATTAAGAAAGGAGGATGAAAGTGTACTAAGACAAAATGAATTAGAGATGACTGTGACAGAAATAATTCATGAGATTGGTGTTCCTGCTCATATAAAGGGATATCAATATCTTAGAAGCTCTATAATGATGGCTGTTCTTGATATGGATATACTTAATTCTATAACTAAGCAGCTTTATCCTTCTATTGCAAAGGAATATGATACAACCTCAAGTAGGGTTGAAAGAGCTATAAGACATGCTATAGAAGTGGCATGGGGAAGAGGAAAAACAGATACCATAGATGAGCTTTTTGGATATTCCTTAAACCATGGTAGATTAAAACCTACGAACTCGGAATTTATCGCTCTTATAGCTGATAAAATCAGATTAGATAATAAAATGAAAAGTGCTTAAATACGACAATATCTTTGCCGAATATTAGCCGGTTATGTACTAAAAACGACAAAATACTTATGCTAATTATGATAGGTTGTAAGAACCAAAGATAATAAATAAAACATAATATAAGGAGACTGAATGTAAATGAATAAGGAATCAATAAAGGTTCTTATAGCTGATGTGGAATGTGAGAGTATAGCCAATCATCTTTTAGAACTAGCAAAGGATGATGCGAGAGATAAGATAGAAATTGTACATAAAACCTGCAATGGTGATGAAGTGTATGAGTTGGTATGTGAGCATAGACCGGATGTGTTATTGCTGGATGTGTTTATATCAGCAATAGATGGTATAGAGGTAGTTGAAGAAATAAGAGCCAATCAAGAGCTTGATGATATGAAGGTTGTATTTCTATCATCAGTAGGATCACCAAGAATAATTAATATGGCCTTTAGTTTAGGGGCTGACTACTATATTATGAAGCCATACAGTCCGGAAATACTTTATAAAAGAATTGTTCAATTAGTTAAGCAGAGTACAGTGGCTGAAGAACAACAAGCAGTAGCTGTGCTTGAATCAGGTGAACAAAATATGGAGAATGATGTGACTGAAATCATAAGAGAGATTGGCATTCCGGCTCACATAAAGGGATATCAATATATTAGAGAGGGAATAATTATGGCCATAAAGGATATAAACATGCTAAACTATATCACTAAGCTGTTATATCCAACAATTGCAAAAAAATA
>JAGALE010000439.1 GCA_017625335.1 Lachnospiraceae bacterium | reverse complement strand
GGTAAGCATAGGAGTTGGCAAACGCATAGTGCTGATATATGTACATTATTTACATTATCAGCCTACTTTGTACCAAATATGCTATGTAATTTGAATAAGATTTCAACTGTAAATAAAGAAGTTATAATCCTTTTATTATTAGGATTTTCATCAGGTTGGATAAGTCATTTATTCAGTGATATGTTAAATGGTACAGGAATAAGATTATTCTGCTTCATAAAACAAACAATAGCACTTGTACCTAAAAAGATAGGAAAGTTAAGATTTAACACTGGTAATGAATGGGAGGCATTCAATTTTAAAGTAATTAAAAAAGTAAACATAGTGATAGGAACATTATGTTTAATATATCCTCTGTTTATAGAGGGTAAGATACAATATTTATTAAATATTTTATTTCATATGTGAAACGGAGGAAAGTAACATGAAAACAAAAAGAAAAAGTTTTAAAGCCTTACTTGTGTTAGCAGTAATGTTAATAAGTTTGTTTGGCTCAACACTAACTGTCTTTGCAGCTGATGAATATACAGATTCTAAACAAGCTGTGTCAGATTGGGCACCTGGTGGTTCAAAAAATGCAGACGGAAAGGTAATGCCACCTGCACTTGCTGGATATGTTAAAACATCTTCATTTACTAATGGAACCAATAAGATAGAAACAACAACTGTTAATGGTGTTTCTTATTACTGGGATGAAACATTATACGGTGAAGCAATTAGAAGAGCTGGAGATTCTTTAAATAAGAAGGAAGCTGCAAAATTACAAGACCAAGCTAACTTAGCTACCTTCTCTGAGGTAACTGATACAATGGCATTATCAGCTGATGTTGGAACAGCTAGTGGTATATTAAGTGGTTTAATGGGACCCTTACGTACATTATTAGGTATTATAGTAGTATTAGCATCTGTTGGTATGACAGTATTCAGTGGCTTTGATATTTGTTATATAGCATTCCCTGTGTTTAGAAATAAATGTGAAGAAGCTAAGCAGAATGGTACTGGACCTATGGTGCGTGGTAATAAAACAGGTAGTGGCGGAGAAGCTAAGTTACGTTTCGTATCTGATGATGCTCAGTACGCAGTTGTAGCAGCTGATACAGTACAAAGTGGTAAAAATCCATTTGTTATTTATTTCGGTAAGAGATTATTATCCTACGTAGTTTTAGCTATATTACTATTCATCCTTTTAACAGGACGTGTAACAATCTTTACAGACTTAGCGTTAAAGGTTGTAAGTGGTCTATTAGATATAATTCAATCTATTTAATATAATAGAGGTGATACGGAATGTCAATAGAGAAACTAGTAGACGAGCTTGAAGATAGGATGTATTACAATGGTGATTTAAAGCAATTAGACCTAATGGAATGGGTAGCAGTCTTTAGTAGAATAATGACATTCGTCTTAGGACTTTTAGCTATCGTCATTGTGATATTAGTTCCTATAATAGTTTCTATAGAAATCATTTATATATGCTTTCCTGTTATAAGAGAAAAAACTGAAAAGTTGTTGTTCAATGTGGAAGGCAAAGGTAATAAGCTTACAGTAGCTGGATTTACAATGAGAGATGCTATAGAAGCAGTTAATATAGGAGAGACAAACTATCCTGGAAGTACAAGCTTAATGCTCTGGGAATACCTAAAAATTAAGAGTAAGGCAATATTATTAGTAATGTTCTTGATAGGATTCGTTATAAGCGGAAACTCCATAGTACTGTTTATAGACTCTATATTTAGAGGTATATTCAAGCTAATAGGTGTAGGAATTTAAAAATTAGTAGCTGTTTCACATTAAGGTGAAGCAGCTACTTTTTATTTTTGGAGGATAAACATGAAGAAAAAATTACTAGGAATATTGTTAGGAATAGGTGTTATGCTTACGGCTAGTGGTTGTGGTACAGATTTGCAAGAATTTGCTAAAAATACATATCCACAAGCAATTCAAGATAGGGTAAACGCAAACATAGATATAGCCCGAAAATTCAATGATTTAGGAGCATTATCTGATAAGACATTAGCATCACTAGAAAAACATATGCAAGACCAAGCCAATAAATATAAAAAGAGTGATGATAAAACAGCTAGTTTACTAGGATCAGCTGTATCTGAGGTTAGGGTTCTTGGGGATGATCTGCCTAGTTATGTAACAGTCATATATGAAGGTATATCATATGATATTTACAAGGGGGTGCCAATATCTATTGGTGCTATACCAGAACAAGCATATGATTTTTTTTGGGATATAGCAGTACCAAGCAATTTTGATAAGGACCCTGCTTTTGGAACAGAGAAAAAAAGTAATGAGCTCAATTTATCTCATTTCGTAATAAGTAATTATTTAGCTGCAACAAAATTCAATTCAATCACATTTGCTAGAAATACATGGTACCCGAGAGATGCAGCAGATGTGAAGCCAATAGAATTAGTAAGTAAGGACGTAAAAGATGAATTAAATAAAAATTTGAAAGCACAAATATATATATTAAGACCTGATATAGCAACTATGGATGGTATGTCATCAGTTGATGGTATTATAAACATGGTACAACAAGCATGTCAAGGAGATGATATAAATACAGAGATGCTTAATAATTATTTCTGTGCTGCTGTGGATAGTAATAATGAGCCATTATATTTAATAGATTTAGATGATGATAGTTATAATCTTATAGATGTAAGTGAGTCTAATGATGGGTCTAAGAATGAGCCTGGGTATGATTTAATACTTAGTCAATATGATGAAGAGGTACTTAAGGTTAGATTTACAGAGTTCAATGCAGAAGCATTCGATAAGCTGAATGCACTAATCGGGCTAAATCCTGATAAGTATAAATTTGCTCACTCTG
>JAGALE010000438.1 GCA_017625335.1 Lachnospiraceae bacterium | reverse complement strand
AATTGACTCTGTGTATCATAGTCTTGAGTATTAAATCCATCAGGACCTTGATTATCATAAACTTGTTCATTCATGCTATCCTGATAATCCTTATCTGCATCTTCTTCTCCATATACGCCAGGGTCAAATCCAGCCATTGAATTATTGGGGTCATATACCTCATCACCGTAGGCACCCTCACCAAATCCATCGTTGAATCCTTGTGTATTAGTTGTATCATAAGGGTCAAATGATGTGTCAGGATTATACATATCTGTATCGCCTACATATTCTGTATTCATATCAGAATTCATATTGTCATTATCACTATCAAATCCAGGTATGAATCCAGTATCAGGTTGACTAATATACTCAGGTTCTTCATCTCCTATATCATAATCAGGAAGTTCTGATGACTTCTTAATGGGATTAATGTTGGTAAATTCAAGTGTACTTGAATCAGATTGTTTGTCAATGATTGGTCCAAAACTTGAATTTGGCATATACATTTCTTCTTCAGGTTCTTCCTCTATTATAACTTCCTCAGGTTCTTCTTCAGGCTCTATTTCTATCTCATCTTCGTAAGTTCCTTTAAGTTCTTCAGGTATATCCAATATATCATTGTGATTATCTAGAGTTAATACATTTTTAACAGGTTTAACTTTATCTATATCAGGCCCAAACAATTCAGTATCAAAGTCTTTAGTTATTTCCTTAGATACATATTGCTCTGTATCATCCCCTTCCATACCGTTCATTAATTCTGCTTCTGCATCATTATCGAACAAATCATCTGGTATATCCAGTGTAGGTGTAAACACTATCTCTGGAGGAAGTTGATTAACATCTGTTACTATAATACTGACGAAGAAATTAACTGAATAAGGAGGTTCCTTAACAACAACTGCACTCTCGTTTAATATAGGGAGTATCTCTTCATGAATCATTTCAGCCATCTGTTCTGTCTGTGTTAGGAACACATAACTGTATTTCTTAGGAAGATTAACCATACTTAATGCGAACTGATTAATTTTTCTACGAATTACACTCTCATCAGTTATAGCATATTCTCTAGTTATACTTTGTTCTGTAATGACTGCTTTATCAAAGTAATCACCTCTACTGAATATATCCATGATATCATCCATATATTCGATGACAAGAAAATCGTCTCCACTAGCTTTAAATTTTTTGTCAATACCACTTACAATGTTTTGAGTTTTAATACCACCAGATAGTAATATTCTCATCTTGCAATTTCTCCTTTTCCTATAAATCTATATACTCTTCTTCATCAACCTTATTTATATTAACTGTATTTATAGGTTGATTTGGTGCTTTATTTACAGTATTATTTGTTGCTTTAGGCTTAGCCACTGCTCTCCTCTTGTTGGATGTATGCCCTTCAGACAACTGACTGAAATCAACACCAATTTTATTTTTTGTATTCTTTCTATATAATGTAGATTTTAAAGATATATCTTTTTGTTCCTTTGTTTCTCTAATCACACTACTAGTTATTGAACGGAGATTATTTATTTCTTTACTTGTAAGCTCCTGATTCTCACCATCTGTCCACAATATACCTTTAACTGTAAATGGTGCTATAACATTTGCAGAAGCTCTATCAAACATCTGCAATGAAGCATCTGTAGAGTTGAAATAATTAACTCCATATTCCTCTTTAACAAAGTCTACTATATCTTTACTATTAAGTACTTTATAACTTATGTATGCACCATCCAATAACTTAAATATGCATTCAGATATATCCTGTATAATTGTATCTACTTTTGAAAGGTCTGGTGTATAAAACAAGAAATAATCACTCTCATATAATGAGCTTCTAGTTATATTTTTAATATGTCCAACCTGCATTTCCATAAGTTTACATATATTATCATTATCACTTTTATATACTACCTTTGATAACTCTGTTAATCTAGGGTCCTTACCAGCTTGCTCCATTATATTCATTTGAACGAATGAATATCTATTAGTAGCTACCTCCCTATAAAAATCAGATATAGCATCATAATGTGTCTCCCTAAACTCTTTAGTTTTACCAGTAATAGTATCTCTTTCTACTTTTACCATAATGCCTATTCTAGCATCCGAATATGTTACTATAGCACCATCATCTGTATCTTTAATTGAAGCTATATCCCAAAATAATGCTGGACTTGATATTTCATGGTCTTTTAGTTCAAGATACATTTTATAGTAAAACTTTTCTTCAAATACAATAAATCTTAATACGTTTATTGATATTAGTGCCCATGTTCCTACACATATTAAATATCCTCCAAGACCTGAACCATTTGACTGTAAATATGTAAATATGATAAATATAGATAATACAATCAGCACTATACATATTAACTTAGGTGTTGTTATGAAATGCTCGTTCCATACTCCACCTTCAACGTTCATGGGCATGAACATATTGCCATTCCTATCTATATACTCACTTCTTCTTTTTGTATTTGCCATGTCTT
>JAGALE010000437.1 GCA_017625335.1 Lachnospiraceae bacterium | reverse complement strand
ACTATATGTCCATGCTCTAATATATTCCTAACGCGTTCCATAAGAATTACACCTAAATCAAATTCTTCCGCAGGTGTATTTCTTACATAATCTGCCATGTCAGACTGTTTATCCTTAAAATCACCAATAGTATATCTTGCTTTAATATTGTTGACTGTTTGTATTCTTATTGGACTATCTAATTCTTGATATAAATTTTTAAATTTTCTGTTGAAACAAGGAAAATAATAAGACGTATCATTTTCTACACAGAAAATTATACCTACAAGTTTATCTGCTCTAATTTGTTCCTTTGGATGTTCCTCATTATATTTAGTAAGGGTCTTCTGATATTCACTGTTTATCTTACCAAAGCAGTTAATACGAAGACCCGTGGTTTCTGTATCGTATGCAATGACTCCTCTGTAATTTTCAAGAAATTGAAATAATTTTTCTGCTGTTGTGTCATCGTTTACTATATAGTACTTTTTATTTTGCAACCAAGTTATATCTTCTTTTTCCAGTGCTATTTCTTGTACTGAGCGCACTTGTACTGCATCTAAATCATCTTCAGCTATATCTAAGTCTTTCTTAAACTCTGTTAACTTTACATAAGGAATGTTAGCTGGTATGTTAAACTCTTTTATGTACTCTAATTCTATTCTCTTATCAGCTGATTGAATAAATGCACCAACTAGCTCACCTCTATGTAATTGAACTATGTACTCAACCTTAGATTTAATGAATTCGTGTTGATTCATTGCACCTAATTCAAATGGCATAGGAGTACTATTCTTTGATGTACATCCTCTAATACCCACATTTAAAGAAGTCACTAATTCTTTAGCTCTTACATTATTATAGCTATATGACCCAGAACTATCAGTTTTATATGCTGACACCACTGTACCTGATGTTATCAATATAGCCTCAATGGCAGATTTTGTATGATGCACTACTGCTCCGTATGTAACATTATCAATTGTAAATTCTCCACGTGTGAACATCTGTTTTTCCTCATCTATAATATATTTATGTTAGTCCTTACTCATGATAAGTTTATATTATCACTGTCATATATTTCTATGTGCACAATACTAAGAATTCATACCTATAATCTCTGGTTTATTTATATTCTTTTTCTCTAACTCTGATATAGTGCTGTATTCTATGTTTAGAGAATCAAGGTCTAATAATCTTCTACCTGTATTTGCTTCCTTAACTATAGGTTTAACCTCGTTAATTACTTTATCTTCCCTACAGAATATATATGATTTTTCATAATCTCTTACATCACATAATCCTATACTCAATGTAATTTCCTTAGCTGAGCCTGCTCTATAAGGCTCTACTGCTTTATTCATATATGAAGTGTATGCCTTATTTTTCTTAGGATTTTCAATCCAACCGGCTAATGTACTATTATCTGTTACAAGCATTACATTAGTTATTCCTTTAGACCTCATTATACCTTGCCACTGATGTATTGAGTACAATGCATGCTCATAAGCTTGAATAGCTGTTATGAATTGATGATTTTCCCATAACTTTAATCTTCTTGTTGCCTGAGCTGTTAATATTTTACCTTCAAAATCAAGATAAAATGCTACTGCAAATAAACCGTAATCTTTGTCTTTGGGTCTCTTAAAAGAGAAGTGACAATATACTGTTTTACCACTGTTATTTAATATATTTGTCTGTTCCATTTAACATTCCTCCATATCTTCTAAAATACAGAAATGATAGGCTCTATTCTAAATCTCCTACCGAATACTCTTATTGATATATCATCTATTATGTCTTGTTTTATATTAACCTCATCATTTGAATCAACTATTACTGTAATGTTTGTGGCATTTAACATAACAAGCTTACAACCGATACCGTGATGAAGACAGTTTTTCATAATGTTGTTTGCTATAATTGTATTTGCATATCTGCATGAATAATCTACTATGTCTTTATATTCAGTTGTTTTCATTTCTTTGGAATGAAAATAATCATGTATCTTATGTGTCTCATATGACATATAGGGTGTATCATCAATTTTCATTGTTTTACTTAAATTATACATATCATCACCGTTTTCTTTAAAAAAGTCAGTAAGCAGTGATGAATCTGTAAATCCTAATATTCCACATGTCTTTAACAGTTTCTCAATAGATTCATGTGTTTCACCTAAATCCCTTGCTATAAATTCAAATGCTATTATATCTGCTAGGTCTGTTAAATCTATTTCTACTACCTTATTATCTGCGTTAGTTTCTATGTAGTTACATATATTTATTCCATATGTTTTTTCATTAATAAGTGACATCGGATATGATACAGGCAAGTCATCTTTTATATTCCAGCATATTTCTAATATGAATTGCTCATTTATAAATTTTAGAAGTTTTTCTAAATAGTTTATAAGTGCTTTAATATTTGCCTTATCATATTTGTTTTTTACATCTTTTGAATATGCATGTAGTCTATCTATATCTTTATGTACAAGTTCAATATTAATTGGTATTTCTACTTCATCTAATTTAGAGAATGAACTTAACATAGCATTACTTGCCATCTTCTTCTGAATTAACTCAATCATATTTAATATCCCCCAGTTTAATTATTGTCAAATGAATTTAAGTCAAGTTGCATAGGTTTTGTCTTTTCGTATTCTTCTTTGAATTTTACGAATTGCTTTAACACTTCATCGTATTCTTCCTTAGAATTAATCACACCTGCAAATTGAATATCAAGTAATCTATCTATATGAAATGACCTAGCATCTCCAATTATCATGTCAAATACAGCTACATTTCCATTGTTTATATTACAGCGTGTATCATGTCCACCTAGAGTCTGTCCTTGAAATCCGTATATCAGACTAATTGTATTAAGATTACGAGTTCCTAACATCAATCTAACCTCACCATTCTTTTTTAAGAATATGATAGCGGCTGTTTCATATGTTAACTTACTATATATTTCTGGATATGTCATATACCAATTTCTCCTTTATAATTAAAATTAAAAACTAATAACCATATTCACTAGTCTATTTTACATTACAAAAACCCTAAGCCAAATGTTGACCTAGGGTTTTTGTAAGTATTTTAAAATAATTCTATTACTCTTTGAATCTTATCAGCTGCATATGTATAATTTCGAATTATTTCTACTGCTTCTTCGATTCCAATTAATGTTATAGCTTTTGCTATACTTATCATAGCTCCATCTACATTGGCTTCCTTCTCTATTATTGATATATCCTTCTTAGATATCCCAAGAATAGCCAGTATATCTTTGTAGCTATCATTTTTATTATTAATCATTGTTTGTAGTCTTATAAACCATATCTGGAATATATCTGGACCAAATTGGTATCTTTGACTTTCATAAGCTTTGCATATAGTATCTAATTGGTAACCAAATTCGGTAAAACCATCACTCTTTGCATCTGGTATAGTATCAAATAGTGATAACTCCTTACCATCATCGTCTTTAATTGAATCTCTCACTATAACTTTTTCAGAGTTAAATGAGTTTGTTACATACCTTATGACACAAAACTTGATACAACTGTGTACGTACCCTTCAAGAGATACGATAACCCCAACGTTATTTGAACGTTCATAGGCTTTAGATATATTGTAATCATCTGATTGATATAGATAATTAAGTATATCCATGTATGCATCCTCAACATCCGTTTTTTGCATTATCTTGTTGAGACTTTTTGCTATTCCTCTAATTGATGTATGAACTTTACTTTTATTAGCAATAACATAATCAATTGTAGCTTTAGACCATCCAGCGAGTTGTTTCTCCTCCTCTTTTAAGGGAGAATATACCAAATTTGATAAGCTCATTGGAGTCTGCCACCTTTTCTCTAAATTTTAATAAGATTGAATTACAAGTTCGAACGCAGCCTTATTCTTTGAAGAGAATCTAATTATGTCCATAAGCGTTTCACCAAGTTCACTGTGATATTCTACCAATTCTGATATTTTATTGAATACGCCTTCAGCTGTTTTCTTCTTTCTTGAATATTCACCAAGCATGTCAGCCAGCCTGTCCATATTTTTCAATATATTTAATATATTGATACCATGTAACTCACATATGTCTATGCAATAGTCAATTTGCTCTCTTAGAGACATAATCTCTGCTACATCGTCGGTAGAATCTGCCACTGAAGCAGTTGCAAACGCTTTTTGGAAATCATCATTGTTCTCTGAAATGTCTCCACCTTCATTGAAGGAAGCTGCATTTGCAGTAATTGCAATTTGTACTTTTTTTCTTTCCGTTTTTCTTATGGACTTAACTTGTCCATCTTTTCCGATTACTTCTTGTCCATTTTCGTCTAATACATTTTCAGTGTATGTAGTTGTTTGGTATACATGTCCATTTACTGATTCAATAATATCGGTTCTGTATCTGGGATTTCTTGCGTAAAGTCTTATTCTTCCTATGACAAACTGTCCAACGTCCATGATGTTGAAATCAACATTGCCATCAGTATCAACCCTACTGCCAAATTCCATATCAAAGCCTTCACCATTATCTTCAGCATCAACTATAGATATGTACACGTCATGAAGTAAGTCTTGGGCTTTCTCATCTTTAATATCATACTTCCTTACAATACTGATAAGCTCATTATAATTACTAATTATGTAACTACTAGCTTCTCGATTTGTACAGGGTTCAAATACTGATGCTGATATACCCAAATCACCGCTGCTGCTACCTATAAGCATCCTAATATATCCTCCTAGACTAATAGTAAAATACCAATGAAACGAATCGAAGAATCATCTAATATTTCCTACACTACAATTATAATCCTAATACAACTATTTGTCAACATTTTTAACAAAAAATAATTCAAAAATTTAAAATAATTTCGTAATAATTACCATATTTGTAAAATTTTAACATAAAAATGATGGCAAATAAAAAGAGAAGTTCCTATTAAAGCTTTAGGTTATCTTCTCTTTTTATTGATATTTTTCACAATGTATTAAATTTTATTAATCCAACATTTATTGCTTCAAATTCATAAATTTTATATAAAGTTTATAAATGGTGTTGAATTTTTTGCCTTAGGCTTATTCTCTGTATTTGTAACTTTCTTTTCTGTATTAGCTGTCTTTGTGCTACTTGATTTGGACTTAGTATCTAAAGGTGCTTCAGTATCACAATTTACTACAAGATACCTAATACATCCACATGTATTCATAGATTGATGATTAGCAGTAGGTAATGGCATGTCTGTTGTATTAGAGTATAAACTCATTAATTCTCTAGCTTTTACTGCTGTTAGACAGGCCATTTCTCCAAATGATAATGGAGAGTTACATATTCCAAAATAATCTTCTGTTAACCCTGTCATTTTACATGCATTCTTTATAATCTTCTTAGCAGATACAGTATCTAAAGATGTTGACTTATCCTTTAACATATATCTATCAGGTGAATATGGTGTAATGCTACTAAGTAGTGTTAAATATTCGTTTGACAACATTTCATGCTCAACCTCTGTATTTGTCACATCCATGTATATGTATCTAGCTATATTAGGAATATTATTAGCAAGATACTGTAATATACTAGCTGAATT
>JAGALE010000436.1 GCA_017625335.1 Lachnospiraceae bacterium | reverse complement strand
CCACTATTAATTTTAGTTAGTTTAATTATATTACAATAATTTACCATAGTCTATAACAAATTAGTATGTATTTTCCACAAAGTTTTTTCCTATTTATAATGCAAAAATTACAAATAAATGATATAATTTCCGTAAATTATCAAATATATTATAACAAAGTGTGCTCTAATGCTTAAAAATGGCGTAATTTCATCACTTTTTTACTTGACTTATGGGTGGGGATTTGGTATCCTATAGCTTGCGATGGAAGAAGGTCTTTTTTTTATGCCTTAAAATCAGTAAATTAAAATGGAGGTGGATAGTTGTGCGTGTTAAAATAACATTGGCATGTCAGGATTGTAAACAGCGTAATTACAATATGACAAAGGATAAGAAAACGCATCCAGACAGAATGGAAACTAAGAAGTATTGTAAGTTCTGTAAGGCGCATACAAATCACAAGGAAACAAAGTAGTCGGCATTGTTTAGGTTCTCTTTATTAGAGAACGAGAAGGAGTAAGAATATGTCAAAGAACGAAAAGACATCATCACCTTCTTTAAAGAGAGGCTGGTTTCAGGAGTTAAAGCTTGAGTTTGCTAAGATTACTTGGCCAACTAAGAACGCTTTAGCTAAGAAGTCAACAGTTGCTTTGGTGGTATCTATTATTTTAGGTCTTATCATTGCAGGAGTTGATATGCTTATTAGAGCTGGCTTGCACTTTATAATTTAGTAAGGTAGGTGAGAACATGTCAGAGATTCTAGAGAATGATGCTACTAATAGCGCAGCCGAAGAGGTGAAGGACGCACCACAGGGTGAAGCTAGATGGTATGTAGCTCATACCTACTCAGGTTATGAGAACAAGGTTAAGACTGATATCGAGAACACCATCAGAAACAGAAAGCTTCAGGATCAGATATTAGAGGTTGCAGTGCCTGTACAGGAGGTTGTAGAGACAAGAAGCAACGGAACTAAGAAGACTGTTCAAAGAAAGCTGTTTCCGGGATATGTATTAATCAATATGTATATGAATGATGTTACTTGGTACGTGGTTCGTAACACACGTGGAGTAACAGGATTTGTTGGTCCGGAGTCAAAGCCGGTACCACTTACAGAGGCAGAGATGCGTACTATGGGAATTGCTGTTGATACACCAGTTATGGCTTCTATAGATGCAAAGGTAGGAGAGATGATAAAGGTTATTACCGGAGCATGGGAAGGCAGTGTTGGTGAGATTAAGGCTATTAACGATGGTAAGCAGACAGTTACTATTGAGGTAGACATTTTCGGACGTGCTACTTCTGTAGAGATTGGTTTCACAGATATTCAGAAGATGTAAGTTTAAGTGGAAGGGTATCCCCCGTTATACCACAATATTTTTAGGAGGTACGCTATAATGGCGAAAAAAGTAGAAGGATATATTAAATTACAGATACCTGCAGGAAAGGCAACTCCTGCACCACCAGTTGGTCCAGCACTTGGACAGCACGGTGTAAACATTGTACAGTTCACAAAGGAATTTAACGCAAGAACTGCTGATCAGGGAGATATGATTATTCCTGTTGTTATCACAGTTTATGCAGATAAGAGCTTTAGCTTTGTAACTAAGACTCCACCAGCAGCAGTATTACTTAAGAAGGCGTGCGGTCTTAAGAGTGGTTCTGCAGTACCTAACAAGACAAAGGTTGCAAAGATTTCTAAGGCAAAGCTTCAGGAGATCGCTGAGATTAAGATGCCAGATTTAAATGCAGCTTCATTAGAGGCAGCTATGAGTATGGTAGCTGGTACAGCTCGTTCAATGGGAATCACTGTTGAGGATTAATTTAACATTGAATATGAAGAATAGATAGTGGGAGGGTCGCTCCCGATAATACCACAGGAGGTTTATTTATAATGAAAAAAGGAAAAAGATATTCAGAAGCTGCAAAGCTTATTGAAAAGACAAATTTATATGACTTAGAAGAGGCTGTTACTTTAGTTAAGAAGTCAGCTAGCGCAAAGTTCGATGAGACTATTGAGGCTCATCTTAGACTTGGTGTTGATGGTCGTCACGCTGATCAGCAGGTTCGTGGTGCAGTAGTACTTCCACACGGAACTGGTAAGACTGTTAAGGTTTTAGTTTTTGCTAAGGGAGATAAGGTTGATGAGGCTTTAGCTGCTGGAGCAGATTATGCTGGTGGTGATGAGTTAGTACCAAAGATCCAGAACGATGGTTGGTTAGATTTCGACGTAGTTGTTGCAACTCCAGATATGATGGGTGTTGTTGGTCGTTTAGGACGTGTACTTGGACCAAAGGGCTTAATGCCAAACCCTAAGGCTGGTACTGTAACAATGGACGTTACTAAGGCTGTTAACGATATTAAGGCTGGTAAGATTGAGTACAGACTTGATAAGTCAAACATTATCCATGTGCCAATAGGAAAGGCTTCTTTCTCAGAGGAGCAGTTAACAGACAACTTCCAGACATTAATAGAGGCAGTTATCAAGGCTAAGCCTTCAGCAGCTAAGGGTCAGTACCTTAAGAGCGTAGTAATCGCTTCAACTATGGGTCCTGGTGTAAAGCTTAACACTGCTAAGTACTAGAATTAGATAAATGCACAAATAAAAATAAGCCTGTCACAGCAATGTGGCGGGCTTATTATTTTTGTGCATAATGTATGAACAAACTTGATTTTTATATATAAACATAGTAAAATATTATTTGATTGAAAATCTACAGGAGGTATATATTTATGGATAAGGACCAGATAACTAAAAAGCTTGAAGAAGTTATACTTGATG
>JAGALE010000435.1 GCA_017625335.1 Lachnospiraceae bacterium | reverse complement strand
GCAGAAGCAGTTTCAACCGTAGCTTCCTCTGAAGTCAATATATCTACTATATCCTTAATCACATAGATTTGATTTCTAGTAGCTTCAATCTCTTTTCTAAAACTTAATCCTCTAGTCCATCTCCAATCAAAGGTACTTTCCTTAGTATTGATGGCAATATACATCTTTTTATCCTGAAAATGTACCGCCATCTTATTATACTTGCTATAAAGTGCAAGCAATGTCTTCTTCATCTTTTCATCAAGAACTGTTTTTGAGCTTCCTCCCATCTGAACCTTTACATCAAGCAACTCATCAAAAACTCTATCATTAGTTTTATCGGATGTAAGCTTGTCATATAAGCCACTATACCTATGCTCAAAATAATAGGAAAATACATATACAGGCTTTTTTACATCTACAGGAGAGTCTAATATAATCATCCTTCCATCAAAATGTTTATATACTCTTACCTTTGTATGTCTATGTCTTCCATAGCCTACTCTCTCAGTCTCTACATTCTCAATCTTAACATCAGCCTGTTCATAATGATATCCCTTATATTCACCGTAGATAAAATCCTCAGACTTATACCTATTACCTGACTCTACTAATCTAATATTCGAATCAATAAGTCCCTGACCAAATCCATCATTAGGCGACCAAGTATGTCCAGGAAGCTCCAAATCCAAAACACTTAACACTATAACCCTTTTGTAGCTAGATCTAAAAAGCAGACCTGTAACCAAGGACACAACTAAACAAATTATGGCTATCAGCAAAAATGTTCCATCACTTTCCCCGTCAGCAGATTTAATTATCATCTTTACAAAACCCACAGGTGCACAAACTATAAATCCTAGAAGAGTCAACAAACTAATTATTTTCAAAACTGCCAACCCAAACATTTGTAATCTAACTTTTGCTTTTCTACTCATTTATCTACCTCACTCCACATATAGTATATTTGAAAACAAGCTTAGCTTTTTTACCCATTGCTTGTAATCTGCATAATATCGTTCTCCCCAGGTTGATATAACAAGTAAATCTCTGCCCTGTCTTCTAGTTATTCCAACGATATTAAAATAATGCCTTCTAATTCCAGACACTTTATCAAAGTCTTTCGTTTTTTCATTATAGGAATACAAATCCAACTTATTCTTTTTATTGAATACGTAATAAGATGCAACAACAGGTATATTGTTATCTAACATATTTTCAAGAAAAGTTCTGATTCTTTTCTTACTAATAGTAGGGCACCAGGATATAACAGGGTCAACACCTATGTCATTATAAAATTTATCCAAGCCTCGTTCCATCACAAGGGGCAACAGACCTAATCTTCTTAGATTAGCACCTTCCTTAATGGGATAAGCTTCTTTATGTCTTTTGTCAACATAGACCTTATAGTCATCATAACTTATACCTTTTCGACTTACACCGTCAACATAAAGCTCCATATTGCACAACGCAATCACACCACAACCAACCTCACACATAGTTTCATCCTCATTCTTCCACCATGATTGGTCGCCACCAAAATAATCCTTTGTTCCCTGTTTTATCTTTATAAAATTTCTATATTTTAACGATGCCAAATATTATACTTCCTTATAACAAAACTAAACTCACCAACACTATCTATTCTTTTTGTTTCTTTAATCTAATCACCATAATAACAAGCAATGCACCAGCACCTATACAAAAACAAAAGCTGGATACCATCTTGGATTTTGCGGTGCTCTTAGAATCTATCTCTTCGTTAAGATTATTGGCCAAAACAGTGACTATTACCTTTTCACCCTTTGAAAATCTTCGTTCATCATATATTCTGGTATTAGTTTGGATTTCTCCATTCTCACCCACCCATTCGTAGGTGGTCCTATACCTGTCAACCCAACGGCCGCTCCTTCTTCCTCTTTTTACATATTCTTCCTTATGATCTACTGAGATTACAGTTCCCTCAACCTCCACTGTATCACGACCCATATCTCTTAGGGACATCATGCCTCTATGGAAGAATATCATTATAAATATCGCACATATTGCAATACCTATATACATTGTTGTGGGATTATCTAATCCATTCCTACCTGTAAGCCAATTTAATTCAGAAGCAATACTGCTTGTTCTAAATCCGCTTTTTTTGGTAAGACCTGTATATGGATCTTTTTCATATTGATTCTTGTATTTTTCCATCTCAAACTGAGCATCAAGACTTCTCATATCATTATTCATAGACTGATATGTATTACTAGACGAATATCTGCTTTCAGGCAGTTCGTCCTCCCCCTTTAATATATCATCTGCCATCTTGGAATAATCTCTATTCACATAATCAGAACCTGTTTTTTGAACTGTGGTTACCGGTTCATCCTTTAATTTTAAAGCCATAATCTCTCCTCTGTTCATTCTTACTTTTTTCAATATAAAAAACATAACAACGTCTAAATTATATCATAATATACATTTTTATGTCATTATTATATCGTGTAAATTATTCTACATTACCATTATTTTTGTATGATTATTCCATAAAATAATTCAATTAAAAAAGGTTATCCCACCTTTTGGTGAGATAACCTCATTAATTTAAATCACAAAATTACTTATTAGCAATCTCGTTCTTAAGAGCTGCAGTAAGAGCTGGAACAATCTTGTTAAGATCTCCAACAATACCATAATCAGCTACATCAAAGATAGGTGCATCTGCATCCTTATTGATAGCGATGATGATATCTGACTCCTCCATACCTGCAACGTGCTGAATAGCACCTGAGATACCGATTGCGAAGTAAAGATTTGGTCTTACAGTCTTTCCAGTCTGTCCTACCTGATAATCTCTCTCCATCCAGCCTGAATCAACAACTGCTCTTGAACAGCTTACTGTTCCACCAAGAACATCTGCAAGGTCCTGAAGAATCTTGAAGTTTTCAGCTGAACCAACACCACGTCCACCTGATACAAGAATCTTAGCATCCATGATATCTACTGTATCCTTAACTGACTTAACAATCTCAAGAATCTCAACGTACTTGTTGTCTGGAGTAAATCCAGGATTAAACTCGATAACCTCTGCCTTAGCACCATCGATTCTATCAATCTTCTGCATAACACCAGGACGAACTGTAGCCATCTGTGGTCTGTTGTCTGGACATGCGATTGTAGCAATTGTGTTACCACCGAATGCAGGACGAGTCATAAGAAGCTGATTGTGCTTCTGCTCCTGATTAGGGATTGGGTTGATTGGGAAATCACCAATCTCAAGAACTGTACAGTCTGCAGTAAGACCTGTAGCAACTCTTGCTGAAACACGAGGGCCAAGATCTCTACCTATAGCTGTAGCACCAACTAAAACGATTTCTGGCTTGTACTCGTTAATCACAGAAGCCATAGCGTGTGTATAAGGCTCTGTTCTGTACTCCTTTAATTCTGGATCGTCTACAACGATAACCTTGTCAGCACCATATGCTGCAAGCTCATCAGCAAGATTCTTAACCTGATAACCGATAAGAATTGCTGTAACATCTGTATTTAAGTCCTTTGCAAGATCCTTAGCCTTACCGAGTAATTCAAAAGCAATTCCGCTTAACTCGTTATCAACCTGTTGTGCAAAGACATATACTCCCTTATATTCTTCTAAACCCATTTTATTCACCACTTTTCCTTTTTATTATATTACGTGCTTATCTTTAAGCTTGCCTACGATGTAATCAACAGCCTCAGCTGGATCAAGAGTAACCTTCTCTCCGCTACCCTTTCTAACCTTATCAGAAGCCTTAGCAATCTTTGTAGGTGATCCCTTAAGACCAAGGTTAGCATCATCTACATCAACAAGATTTGCTCTACCCCATACAGTAATCTCTGCATCACATGCATCGAAGATTCCACCTGGAGTCATGTAACGTGGCTCATTTAACTCTGCAAGAGCAGTGATAAGACATGGCATCTCGGCCTTTACCATATGGTATCTATCCTCATACTGTCTCTTAACGATTACACTGTTACCTTCAACCTTAATATCCTCAGCATATGAGATTACCGGAATGTTAAGGTGCTCTGAAATCTGTGGTCCAACCTGAGCAGTATCACCATCGATAGCCTGACGACCAGTGATGATTAAATCATACTCTAAGTTTCTAATTGCACCTGCAAGAGTAGTTGATGTAGCCCAAGTATCAGCACCACCAAGAACTCTGTCTGTAACAAGAATTCCCTTGTCAGCGCCCATAGCCATAGCCTCACGAAGAACGTCCTCAGCCTTTGGAAGACCCATTGTGATAACTGTAACTTCTGCGCCTGTCTCATCCTTAATTCTAAGAGCTGCCTCAAGACCAGCCTTATCATCAGGATTCATGATTGTGAGCATTGCTCCTCTATCTAATGTACCATCTGGATTGAACTTAACTCCACCCTTAGTATCAGGTACCTGCTTAATACAAACTATAATCTTCACGTTAAGTACCTCCTTACTTTAATAAGTCAGCAGAGATAACCATACGCTGTACTTCTGAAGTACCCTCGTAAATCTCTGTGATCTTAGCATCACGCATCATACGCTCAACATCATACTCTCTGATGTAACCGTAACCACCATGTAACTGAACCGCCTTAGTAGTAACCTCCATAGCTACCTCTGCAGCATATAACTTAGCCATAGCAGCCTCAACACCATATGATGTCTTATGATCAATCTGGTACTGAGCCTTCTTCATAGCTGCCTTATATACTAAGTTTCTAGCAGCCTCTACCTTAGTAGCCATATCAGCTAACTGGAACTGAGTATTCTGGAACTGAGCAATTGAACGACCAAACTGCTTTCTTTCCTTAACGTAGTTAATAGTTGCCTCAAGAGCACCTGCTGCAATACCAAGAGCCTGAGCTGCAATACCGATACGTCCACCATCAAGTGTATGCATAGCGATTGCAAATCCCTTACCCTTCTGACCAAGTAAGTTCTCCTTTGGAATTCTACAGTCTGTGAAGATAAGCTCATAAGTTGATGAACCTCTGATACCCATCTTCTTCTCCTTAGTACCGAAAGTAAATCCAGGAGTTCCCTTATCTACGATAAATGCAGAAATCTCCTTGAAAGGACGACCCTTCTTCTCAACGATACCAGTAACTGCGATAACAATATATACATCTGCTTCCTTACCGTTAGTGATGAAACACTTAGATCCGTTAAGAACCCACTCATCTCCATCAAGAACAGCCTTAGTCTGCTGACCCTGTGCATCTGTACCAGCACCTGGCTCAGTAAGACCGAAAGCACCTAACTTCTTACCTGAACAAAGGTCTGGAAGGTACTTCTGCTTTTGCTCTTCAGTACCATAAGTCTGAATAGGATCTACACAAAGTGATGTATGTGCAGATACGATAACACCTGTAGTACCACAAACCTTTGAAAGCTCCTCAACACACATAGCATAAGTTAATGGATCACAACCCTGTCCGCCGTACTCCTTTGGTACAGGAATTCCTAAGAATCCACTCTTAGCCATCTTCTCTACTGTCTCTCTTGGGAAGCATTCTGTCTCATCAACTTCCTGTGCAAGAGGCTTTACTTCATTCTGTGCAAAATCTCTAAAAAGAGTTCTTGCCATTTCATGCTTCTTACTTAAAGTAAAATCCATTATTAATTTCCTCCTAATTATTTACCACATATAAATTAGATTACTCTTACTGAGCATCCATAGGTGTCTTTGTACGATCAGCATTGTAGATATAGAATCCCTTGCCGCTCTTACATCCAAGATTTCCACCACGAACCATCTTACGAAGTAATGGACATGCGCGATACTTGCTGTCACCAGTCTCATTGTAAAGAACATCCATAATTGCAAGACAGATATCAAGTCCGATAAAATCACCTAACTCAAGTGGTCCCATAGGATGATTAGCACCAAGCTTCATAGCTGCATCAATACCAGCTACATCTGAAACACCCTCCATCTTAATGAATGCTGCTTCATTAATCATAGGAATAAGGATACGGTTAACAACGAAACCAGCTGCCTCATTAACCTGAACAGGAGTCTTATTAATCTCCTCTGAAATCTTAATTATAGTATCAACTGTCTCCTGTGGAGTGTTAACACCAGCAATAACCTCAACTAACTTCATTCTGTCAGCTGGGTTAAAGAAATGCATACCAATCATAGGACGAGTAAGTCCATTTCCAATCTCAGTGATTGAAAGTGATGATGTATTAGAAGCAAAAATACACTCTGGCTTACAAATCTTGTCTAACTCGCCAAATGTAGTCTTCTTAACTCCCATATCCTCAAATGCAGCCTCTACGATTAAGTCGCAATCTGCACAAAGGTCTTCCTTAAGACCAGGAGTGATGCTATTAAGAATCTCATCAACCTTATCCTGTGTCATCTTTCCTTTTTCAACAAGCTTTGCATAGCCCTTTGCAATCTTGTCCTTACCGCCTTCAGCCCACTCCTGCTTGATGTCACAAAGAGCTACTTCATAGCCATCAACCATAGCGAATGCCTTAGCGATGCCCTGACCCATGGTACCTGCACCAATAACGCCTACTTTCATTTTTATGTCCTCCTAAAATAAAATTGTGTGGATTGTCTAACAGAATTCATATACGTTTCGTTCTATTAGTGATCCTTATTTCACACGGATAGGATGGCCAATTTGACCACCCTACCGTGTTAAAAACTTATTAATCTAATAACTACTTATTCTGGAAAGGAACTACCTTTAACTTCTTCTCCTTATCCTTCTCTAAGAAGTTGCCCATACCAGCCTTCTGATCCTCTGTCTCAAAGCAATCACCGAAAAGCTTCTCCTCAATAACGATAGCAGCATCCATATCCACCTGCATACCATCATTGATAGCCTTCTTACAGTTGCGTATCGCAATAGGAGCATTAGCAGCAATACCTACAGCCATCTTCTTAGCTGCTGGAAGTAACTCCTCAAGTGGATATACTGCATTTACAAGTCCAATACGATATGCCTCATCAGCCTTAATATTTCTAGCAGTGTAAATCATCTGCTTAGCCATACCTTCGCCCACAAGACGAGCAAGTCTCTGAGTACCACCAAAGCCTGGAGTAATTCCAAGACCAACCTCTGGCTGACCAAATACTGCATTCTCAGAACAGATTCTGATATCACAGCTCATAGAAATCTCACATCCACCACCAAGTGCAAAACCATTAATAGCTGCAATTACTGGAAGTGGGAATGTCTCTATCTTTCTAAATACATCATTACCCTTCTTACCGAATGCCTCACCCTCAGCCTTTGTAAGAGTTGACATCTCACCTATATCTGCACCGGCAACAAAGCTCTTCTCGCCAGCACCTGTAAGGATAACTGCTCTAGTTGTATCTAAATCAATAGCATCAAATGTAGCCTCAAGTTCCTCAAGAACCTGGCTATTAAGAGCGTTAAGTGCTCTCTCTCTATTAATAGTAACGATACCTACGTATCCGTCCTGCTCATAAGTTATAAATTCCATTATGAATCTCCTTAATATTTATACTTAGTCTCTCTTAACGATAGTTGCACAACCCATACCGCCACCGATACAAAGTGTTGCAAGACCAGTCTTAGCATCCTTTGCTTCCATCTCATGAAGAAGTGTTACAAGGATACGACATCCTGAAGCACCAACTGGGTGACCAAGTGCAATTGCACCACCGTTAGGATTAAGCTGCTTATCAACATCGATACCAAGATCTCTACCAACAGCGATTGACTGAGCTGCGAATGCCTCATTAGCCTCGATAATATCAAAGTCTTCAATCTTCATATCAGCCTTAGCCATAACCTTCTGTGTAGCAGGTACAGGACCAATACCCATAACCTCTGGTCTACATCCAGCAAGAGCACCAGCTACCCAAGTAGCCATAGGCTTAACGCCAAGCTCCTTAGCCTTCTCCTCAGACATAACTACGATAGCCGCTGCGCCATCATTGATACCTGAAGCATTACCAGCAGTTACAAAACCATCCTTGTTAATAGGACGAAGCTTTGCAAGACCCTCCATAGATGTACCTGCTCTTGGTCCCTCATCCTTAGCGAATACGATTTCTGCCTTCTTAGTCTTAATTGTAACAGGAACGATTTCCTTATCAAATGCGCCATTTGCCTGAGCTGCCTCAGCCTTCTGCTGACTCTTTACTGCAAACTCGTCAAGCTCTTCTCTAGTAATTCCCCACTCCTCACAGATGTTATCTGCTGTCTTAATCATGTGGTAATCATTGAATGCATCCCAAAGAGCATCATTTACCATACAGTCCTTCATAACTGCATTGTTCATTCTATATCCAAAACGAGCCTTATCAAGTGCATATGGAGCCATTGACATATTCTCCATACCACCAGCTACAACGATGTCAGCCTCACCAGCCATAATCATCTGTGCTGCCATATTTACACAGTTAAGACCTGAACCACATACTACATTTATTGTAACAGCTGGAACCTCATTAGGAAGTCCTGCCTTAATAGATGCCTGACGTGCAACGTTCTGTCCTAAACCAGCCTGGATTACACAACCCATATATACCTGATCTACAGCCTCTGGAGCAACTCCTGCTCTGTTTAAGGCTTCCTTAATTACGATAGCACCAAGCTCTGAAGCTGGAGTGTTACTGAGTGTTCCACCCATAGTACCAATCGCTGTACGACAAGCGCCTGCTAAAACTACTTTCTTTGACATGATAATTTTCCTCCACTTTCTTTTTTTATGTCTTAGGTTATATCCCTCGACATTGTTACCCACATAATATCATATTTGAATACCTTTCGCAATAAAATTAGTCCTTGTCTTTTGTATTTTTTAAAGTGCGTAAGGGTATACTATTTGTTTTTCTTTTTGTGAACATTTCGTATTGTTTTCTTATTCTTTTTCTGTTTTTCACCTTTTAATTTACTATTTTCAGTCGGATGCAAGCCTGCTTTGTTGCCATATTTCACTCCATTTCCTTGTTCAACTCTAAAGCTAGAATCATTTTTTCTAGGTCTAATCAGACATTTTTTATCAAACCCAATCAAATCTGTTCTCTTAGCAATATTCAATGCTTCATGAACCAAATCATAATTCTTCGGGTTTCTATACTGAATCAACGCTCTTTGCATTGCTTTCTCATGAGGAGAAATAGGCACATAAACCTTTTCCATTGTACGCGGATCTACACCTGAATAATACATACAAGTAGATATAGTTGATGGAGTAGGATAAAAATCCTGAACCTGCTCAGGCATATAACCTAAATCTCGTAGATACTCAGCTAATTTAACCGCATCCTTCATAGTAGAACCAGGATGTGATGACATAAGATACGGAACTAAAAACTGCTTCTTATCAAGTTTTTCATTAATTTTCTTATATTTTTCTACAAATGCTTTATAAACCGAATTATCCGGTTTTCCCATCTTAGATAAAACATTGTCCGATACATGCTCTGGAGCGACCTTAAGCTGACCACTAATATGATGTTTACAAAGCTCGTAGAAAAATTCATCATCGTTATCAGCCATAAGATAATCAAAACGTATACCAGAACGTATAAATACTTTTTTTACATTAGGAAGGTCTCTTAATTCCTTTAACAGCTTTAAATAATCACTATGATCCACCTTTAAATTACGACAAGGCTTTGGAAACAGACATTGCCGATCTTTACAAACACCATATTTTGTCTGTTTATCGCAAGCTTTAAGTCTAAAATTAGCAGTCGGACCACCAACGTCATGAATATATCCCTTAAATTCGGGGTCCCAAATCATCTTTTTCGCCTCTTCGATTATGGATTTGTGACTTCTCGTCTGCAATGTTCTACCCTGATGAAAGGTAAGTGCACAAAAGCTACACCCACCAAAACAGCCTCTATTACTCACTAAACTGAATTTAATTTCAGATATGGCAGGAATACCACCTAACGTTTCATAGCTAGGGTGATATGTTCTCATATAATCAAGAGAATAAACCCTATCCATTTCTGTTTCCGTAAGCGGAGCTGCCGGTGGATTTTGAATTACATATTGATGGTCATTATATTTTTCAACTAATACCTTAGCTGTAATATAATCTGTATTGTCATACTGAATCTTAAAACTTCTGGCATAATTTAGCTTATCATCAGTAAGTTCCTGAAAGCTTGGTAGGAGAATATGCCCTTTCATATCTTCTATAGTTTTTGTTTTGTAAACAGTGCCATTCACAAAGGTAATATCCTTCACCTCTATACCACTATCTAAGGCATCAGCAACCTCAACAATTGCTTTTTCTCCCATTCCGTATATAAGTATATCTGCTTGAGAATCAACTAATATAGAATGTTTTAATCTATTAGACCAATAATCATAGTGGGCAAGTCTTCTAAGACTCGCTTCAATACCTCCTATGATAATCGGTATATCCTTGTATTTTTTTCTAATCAAATTGCAGTAAACCACCGTGGCATAATCAGGTCGCTTACCCATTTCTCCACCTGGAGTATACGCATCCTGCGAACGTCTCTTCTTGGACACAGAGTAATGGTTAACCATAGAATCCATATTACCAGCGCACACAAGAAAACCCAGCCTAGGTCTTCCGTATACATCAATACTTTCTGTTGTTTTCCAATCCGGCTGGGAAATCATCGCTACCTTATAGCCGTTAACTTCAAGCATGCGACTAATTATAGCTGGTCCAAAGGACGGGTGATCCACATATGCATCACCTGTAACAAACACAAAATCCGGTCTATCCCATCCTTTAAGCTCCATCTCTATTCTATTAAGTGGCAAAAAGCCTTGATTATATTCATAATCTAATCTATTCATCTTATCTGTCCTTATATAATAATCTTAAAATTCCTGCTGAGACTCAAGGACTGTTACATGCTCTCTATTAAGTACATAATCCTTAGCATTGGCAGCACCTGTCGCAACAACAAGCTCAGGGCATTCTATTCGTCTAACCCTAACACCTGTTTTTTCTGTGATAAGTCTATTCATACCAAATATCTTACTTCCTCCACCGGTAAGAATAATTCCATACTCAGATATATCAGCAACAAGCTCTGGTGATGTGGCTTCCAAAGCCGTTTTTATGGCATTAATAACCTGTTCAGATACTTCCTCGCATGCCTCAATCATTTCAGAAGATTTTACCGGTATCTTAGTAGGTAAGCCTCTAACTAACTCTTTACCTTTAGCGTAACCAACAGCGTCCTTTTCTCTAGGATATACAGAACCTATTTCAAGTTTAAGCTGCTCTGTGGAAACCTCTCCCATCAAAACATTATGACGCTTTTTCATATACTTTATTATTGCCTCATCAAAATCATCTCCACCAACCTTTTCCGAAGCACTATAGTTAATTCCTCCTTGAGATATAACGGCAATATCAGTAGTACCCGCTCCTATATCAACAATCATTCGACCTTTATTAGCTTGAACGTCAACACCTGCACCTATTGCAGCGGCAAATGGTTCCTCAAGTATATATACTTTTTTAGCTCCTGTTCTAAAAACCGCATCCTCTACAGCTCTTTTCTGTACCTCTGTTATTCCACTCGGAACGCACACACAAACATTAGGTTTTCCCCAAATTTTTCTCTTTTGCATAGCAGCCATTACATAAGCCTTAAGCATTCTTTCAGTCAATGTATAATCAGATATAACACCATTTTTTATAGGCTTAACAACCTCTAGTTCTTCTGGTGTCTTTCCCATCATACGCTTTGCTTTATTACCTATAGCAATGACTTTCTTGCCTTTTACCTCATAAGCAACAACAGATGGCTGATTAACAACTATCCCTTTGTCCCTAATATATATAACTGTATTTGCAGTACCTAAATCAATTCCGATATCTATAATCATCTTATGTCCTCAATTCTTAAAAATTATAGCTCATCTTATTTTATCATTCACACGAAATGATATAAAAATAAAGCGCTTGTCATAACACTATGATTATAACATTAGCGCTTTATTTTTCAATAACTATTTGAAATCTTCACTCAAAAGGTATTTCTTTCCTGAATTACCCTTTGCACTTTCTCTTGCCTCGCATACAAGCATAGCATCATCAATAGCTTTAAGCATTCTATCAATGTTACCAGACTCCATAGCCATAAGCTGATTTCTAATAGTTCCATCTACAGATTCTTCTGCCTTGAAGCCTCTTTGAGATATGTATCCTCTTGCTATAGCAAGCATATCTTTATTACCAAGTCCTAATATATCAATCTTGTTTTCAAATTTACCAGCAACAGCGTTAACTGTTTCCAACAATCTTGTAATAGAACCCTTCTCACCTGTTAAAATAAGTATGACATTATTGTTAGCAGGCTCAGCGAGCTTTACAAGTTCTGTAAATTTATCCATTGCAATAAGACCAGCATTCTCAACAACAAGGCATCCGTCCTTAAGCTTTAACATAGCATCTGCAAGCTTAACCTTATTAAGAGCTGCCGCCTTAATCTTTGCTATAGTTTTTGCCTTACAGATTCCCATATCGTAAAAGCTTCTTGCAAAATCTTCACCAAAGCTTGTAAGACCAAATCCATGCTCTCCCATAAGAACTAAATTATTCGTCTTTGTAGCCTTATTAGCAATTTTATTAAACATTGTTATCATATTATCTGATACAGATTCAACCTTAGTGTACTTCTCAAGATAATATGCAGCCATAGGGAGCTTTCCATTTTCTGATGGCTGTGTGAGATCAAGTTTAATGCTATCCGCTGCCTCTGCAGCCTTAAGAGCATCCTCCTCTGCCTTCTTTGCAGCCTCAAGAATCTTACGAGCTTCCTCAGCCTTTCTTGCGGCTTCCTCTGCAAGTTTCTTATTCTCTTCATCAGCTTTTCTACGAGCTTCCTCTGCAGCTTTTGCCTTTGCCTCTTCCTCTGCTCTTACCCTAGCCTCTGCTTCTGCCTTTGCCTTTGCTTCTGCTTCTGCTTTAGCCTTAGCTTCTGCTTCTGCTTTACGCTTAGCTTCTGCTTCAGCAGCCTTACGAGCTGCCTCTTCAGCAGCCTTCTTAGCATCAGCCTCTGCCTGTCTACGAGTTTCTTCTGCCTTCTTTAACGCTGCTTCTTCTGCCTTCTTAGCTTCTTCTAAGATACGCATTGCCTCCTCAGCTCTCTTACGAGCCTCTTCTGCAGCCTTCTTAGCCTCTTCCTCAGCTTTACGTTTAGCCTCGGCCTCGGCCTTTCTTTTAGCTTCTTCTTCGGCTCTTGCCTTAGCCTCTGCCTCCGCCTTTGCCTTTGCTTCTGCCTCCGCCTTCGCCTTTGCTTCGGCCTCTGCTTTTGCCTTCGCTTCTGCTTCCGCTTTTCTCTTAGCTTCTGCCTCCGCCTTTGCCTTCGCTTCCGCCTCTGCCTTCTTTCTATTCTCTTCAGCCTTTCGTGCAGCTTCTTCTTCTGCCTTCTTTGCTTCCTCTAATAACTTCGCAGCCTCTTCGGCTTTCTTACGAGCTTCCTCTGCATTCTTAAGAGCCTCCTGCTTAGCTTTAGCTCTAGCTTCTTCTTCAGCTTTCTTACGAGCTTCCTCTGCAGCTTTCTTACGCTCTTCCTCTAATGCTTTACGCTTAGCTTCTTCTTCTACTCTTCTTGCTTCAGCTTCCTCAGCTCTCTTTCGAGCAGCTTCTTCTGCCCTCGCTTTTGCTTGAGCCTCAGCAATACGTCTTTGTTGTTCTGCAGCACGTCGCTCAGCTTCCTCAAGCTTCTTTCTCTGTGCTTCAGCTTTCTTACGGGCTTCCTCTTCCTCAGCCGCCTTCTTAGCTGCAGCTTCTTCTGCTTTACGACGAGCCTGAGCTTCAGCAGCCTTACGAGCTTCTTCAGCCTTACGTGCCTCAGCATCAGCAGCAGCTTTTTGTTCCTCAGCAGCCTTCTTGGCAGCTTCAGCTTTCTTTGCTTCCTCTGCCTTCTTTGCCTCATCTGCCTTACTTGCAGAACTATTCATAGTTCCATCAAAATTAGCAAGCTTTGAAATTTCTGCTCCTAATATATCATCATCATCGTCCATATCATACATACTCTTTACGTCATTTGTAGGAGTTGTACGATTAGGCACAATACTAATAATATCATCATTATCAAGCTTTTTGCCAGACTCAGTAGCCTTCCATGATGCTCCTTCTGAAATAATTGTTCTGTCACCTTCCTGATCGAACGCAAATGATTCATTCTCTTTCTCATCTCCGATAACAGTAACATCATCATTTCCTCCAACTAACTTAGTTGGTCTCAGCTTCTCTTTTTCTTGAGCTAATGCTTTTCTAGCTTCCTCAGCTCTCTTTGCAGCCTCTGCTTTTGCCTTTGCTTCCTCAGCAGCTTTCTTTTGTGCTTTTGCTTCTTCAGCAAGCTTATTAGCTGTTTCCTCAGCATCAACTGACTCTGCTTTCTTTTCATCCTGTGACTTAAGTTTAAGTCCTAAGCCCTTAGAATCTGTCTTTGTACCACCAATACCCAATCCACCTGATAGTCCGCCGGCTGTAGATTTTGTAGAATTAAGAGACATACCAGATTTATCTGGCTGTATACCAACACTCATACCTAATGATGATTGAGCATCAGAATTCTCTGTTTTCTTAGTCTCTTCAGCCTTCTTGGCAGCTTCAGCTTTCTTAGCCTCTTCAGCCTTTTTAGCTTCTTCAGCCTTTTTAGCCTCTTCAGCCTTTTTAGCTTCCTCGGCCTTTTTAGCAGCATCATCCTCGGCTTTTTTCGCAGCCTCTTCCGCAGCCTTTTCAGCAGCACGAGCTCTGTCATACTCTTCCATATCCATGCCCTGCTCCATAGCCTGCTTACGTCTCTTCTTCTCTTCGATCTTAGCAAGATCTTCAGCTGATAAAGTCTTATATTTTGGCTTATTATCAGCGCTAGAAGAATTAGAAGGAGTTTTTCCTGCTAACTGCATAGCTTCCTGCTCTTTTTTCTCCTTAGCAGCTTTAGCGGCTTTTTCTTTTTCAACCTGCGCTCTAACGGCAGCTATCAACGCTTCTCTTTGATCAATTGCCACTAGCTTTGCCTCCTTTCAGTAACACTTCCTAGTCAAGAACTATCTATATTCTTTAATTTGCTTTAAGATATTTTTCTTAACAGAATCTATCTTCAAAGATGATTTTAACTCATCTCTTGAAGGACTATAATTATGTGTGGATTTTTCTTCATTAGTATGTGCAACATTCTCAAACTCGTTACTTTCATGAGTCTTTTCTTCCACACCTTTTTGCACATCATTTTGTGACTGAACAACAAAGTTTGTTGTCTCAGCATTATATTTATCATTTGATACATTAGTATTCGCTACAGATGAAGATGGCACTGTAGCTGTAATACTTCCTAAATCTATTCCTAAAGATGCTAGAAGCGCTTCAGCCTCACGCTGCATCTGCTCCTCTTTCAAAAGATTTTCGTTAATTTTATCCTGGGCTTCATTCATTATCTGATTGAAGTTATTATTAACTTCCATAACCTCTTGACCAACTTCTGGGAACAAGGATGATTTGAATTCAGGATAATCTAATGTGTTTTTATCCTTCAATGCATCATATACTGACTCTCCAATTAAATCCTGCACAACTGTATCATCAACAACAGCTTCTTTAATGTTCGAATCTTCAGCTACACCTTCATCGACAACAGTATCTTCAACAACAACCTCTTCGGTCATCTGCTCTTCGACTGTCTCCTCTTTAAAGATTGTTTCTTCGAATAATGCTTCTTCTGCAACCGCCTCTTCTACTGTTTCCTCT
>JAGALE010000039.1 GCA_017625335.1 Lachnospiraceae bacterium | reverse complement strand
GGATATTACAATTGAAGGACCTGAAAAGCAGATAGAAACACTGAAGGCAAGAGAACGACTACTGAAAGAGAAGATTCAGAAATCATTACGGCCTACAACGACCGGCTATCTTGTTCGTTCTATAGACTATCTGGTAAATGATGCTGTAGAAATATCTTTACCTGATGAACAGGCTGAGTCTTTTGATATTTTATCACGGGATATTCGTGATGCATTGAACAAAGGGGAACCTACACTCGTATTGGATCGGCTGCACACATATTCAGTTCGTTATCTGCGAGAAATATGCAAAACCCATGGAATTCCCATTACGGATAATAAAGGGGATGGCTTTCCGCTTCATAGCCTGGCAGGATCTCTTTCTAAGTATTACCGTGATAATAAAGTATTCCAATCTGATTTCGCAGAGCAGGCAATGAAAATGAGCATTTCAACATTCGAAAAATATAACCATGTAAGAAATCAGCAAAGCTACGCACATGATAATGAAGTGCTGAATAATGCTGAGGCCATGTATGTAGTAAGCGTTGTCACTGCAACTCTGACATTAGTACATGAGGTGGAAAACAGCAACCTGTAATTCAATATAGAAACGAGAAATAATCCAATATACGGAATATTCTCATATATAAGCTGCTCCTCAAGAGCACGTGACTGTGCATTAGTTCTGTAGAGTATAGCTATACTATCAAGACTTCTTCCGCCATTCTTAATAGTTTTAATCTTAGAAGCTATACCTCTTCCCTCGTCCTTCTCGTTATCATATCTGGAAAATGTAATCTTCTCTCCATCTTCCTTCTCAGTCCAAAGGGTCTTGTCCTTACGTCCCTCGTTATTGGCTATAACTGCGTTGGCCGCATTAAGGATGTTAGCTGTGGAACGGTAATTCTGCTCAAGCTTAACAACCTTAGCATCCTTATACTCATTCTCAAAATTAAGAATGTTATAGATATTAGCACCTCTAAACTTGTAGATACTCTGATCATCATCACCTACTACACATAGGTTTCTATGCTTTGCTGCAAGCTGCTTTACTAGTATAAACTGAGTGTGGTTAGTATCCTGATACTCGTCCACCATTATATACTGAAATCTATCTTGGTACTCCTCAAGCACATCAGGATTTGTCTCAAACAAAAAGATAGTCTGATATATAAGATCATCAAAATCAAGAGCATTATTACTTCTAAGACGCTTCTGATACTCCCTGTAAACCTTAGCAATCTGCTGGTCTCTAAAGCTTGTTGCATTAGCTCTCTCGTAATCATCAGGAGACATATATCTTTCCTTAGCATTTGAGATTGCACTAAGCATAGCCTTCTCTGGATACATCTTAGGATCAATATTCAAGTATTTTAGTACTTCTTTGATTACTACCTTCTGCTCGTCTGTATCATATATGGTAAAGTCCTTGGTTCCACCAATCTTATCTATATGCTTTCTAAGTATTCTTACGCACATAGAGTGAAATGTACTTACCCAGATATATTCTGCTCCGTAGCTTACTAAATTGTCTACTCTTTCACGCATCTCCTTGGCAGCCTTGTTAGTAAAGGTTATGGCTAAAATATTATAAGGATTAACCCCTAACTCGTCTATGAGATACGCAATCTTGTGGGTGATAACTCTGGTCTTACCAGAACCTGCACCCGCTAAAATAAGTAAAGGCCCGTCGGTATAACAACAGGCCTCTAACTGTTTATCATTCATTCCTTGCAATTTACTGAAGTCCCATCTTAGCCTTAAGAGCCTCTAACTCGCTCTGTACTGATGCATCAGGAGCTGCGTCGTACTTAGCTGCCAATGAATCAACGCTGCTGTCTGCCTCAGTTAAGTTAAGCTCTGACATAGCATTAGCCTGATCTAACATGCTATTAGCCTTAGCTTCCATTCTCTCAAATGCACTGATGCTGCTTGATGAATCTGTAATAGTTGAGTTAAGCTCATTAAGTCTCTGCTGAGTCTTAGCAACCTTAATCTTAGCCTTGATAGCATCTCTTCTAGAGTTAAGCTCGTTGATATCTGTAACAAGCTTATCATGCATCTGTCTCATCTTCATAGCGTTAGCTGCTGCCACATCATAAGTCTGCTGAAGACTTGTCTGCTTAGCAGTAAGCTGATTCTTCTGAGTTAAGAACTTCATAGCATCTGCTTCGTTACCTGCAAGAAGAGCCTTCTCAGCGTAAGCCTGCATCTTAGCAATCTCGCTGTTACACTCATCTAACTCTCTCTTACATCTGTTCTCATCAGCCATAACAGCTGCAGTTTCCTTCTTAACCTCTGCTAAATCCTTAGTAAGATTACGCATAGTCTGGTCAATCATCTTCTCTGGATCCTCTGCCTTATCAAGAAGAGCATTGATATTTGCTGCCATAATGTCCTTAAATCTACTAATAATTCCCATTTATAAAATACCTCCAAGAAAAATATATGTATCGGTAATCTAATATGAATTCTTTCACGACCACCACTATCAAATATTATACCTTATTATGAATTCTTTATCAACTCAAAATTATTCAACTATAGGTTTAAATAATACTTAAAATCTGCTTTTATCGTACAAATTATGAACTATGTTGAATAATAAACATTTTCATTTCTCTTTTGCTTCAAAAAAGAAATATGCTATTATACACCTTTTTTTGAATATATATTTATTATTCAATAATTTCTTTAATTACAGGAAGAGAACCATCCTGAATAGCTTCATTTATGGTGTATGCATTAATAAGTCTTTCCTTAGCTGACTCTATAACATCCTCACTGTTAGCATGAATGTATGCAAATGTTTCATCAGCTTCAACATGATCACCTATATGCTTAACTATATCTATACCTACAGCTAAGTCTATCTCACTTTCCTTAGTAGCTCTACCACCGCCAAGCATAAGACTAACCATACCGACCTCACT